>NZ_MEES01000005.1:0-159746 GCF_001724535.1 Paracoccus sp. SCN 68-21
CCCCCCGCCGTCGCGGGACGCAACCAGCCGCCTCAGCCGCTTGGCCTCGGCCCTGATCCTCTCGATGCCCTGCCGGTTCACTTCGAACGCCGCCCGCGCACCCGGAGCCTGGATCGCGCGCAGCCGATGCTCCAGATCCGCCCCCGCACCCCTTAGCGGATCGCGATCCGACAGCAGCGCCGCCAGATCGGCGGCCGCAGGCCCGGCCAGCGCCAGCATATGCGCCAGACGCGGATGCAGTGGCAGCCGCGCCAGCACCCGCCCATGCGCCGTGATCCGCCCGTCCCCGTCCAGCGCGCCCAGATCGCCCAGCAGCGCCCGCGCCTCGGCCAGCGCAGCGTCGGGCGGCGGGGTCAGGAACGCCAGATCGGCCGCCCGCGCCCCCCAGACCGCCAGTTCCAGCGCCAAGCCGGTCAGGTCGGCTACGGTGATCTCGGGCGGGGCAAAGGCGGGCAGCGCCCCCTCCTCGGCCCGCGCCCACATGCGGTAACAGATCCCCGGCGCCACCCGCCCCGCGCGGCCGCGCCGCTGCTCGGCCTCGGCGCGGCTGACGCGCTCGGTCACCAGCCGCGACATGCCGCTGCCCGGATCGAACCGGGCACGGCGCGCGCGCCCCGCATCCACCACCACCCGCACGCCGGGAATGGTCAGCGAAGTCTCGGCGATGGCTGTCGCCAGCACGATCCGCCGCACCGCCCCCGGAGGTGCCAGCGCCGCCCGCTGCGCCGCCGCCGGCAGCGCGCCATACAGCGGCACCAGATCGCAGCCCGTCCCCGACAGGGCCGCCGTCACGCGGCGAATCTCTGCCTCTCCGGGCAGAAAGGCCAGGATGGTGCCGCCCGTGTCGCGCGTCTCGGCCTCGGCCCGCGCGATCAGGCGCGCGGCATCATCCGCCAGCCGCCCACCCGCGGGCAAGGGCCGGTCCAGCCAGCGCGTCTCGACCGGAAAGGCCCGCCCCTCCGACGTCACGACCGGCGCGTCGTCCAGCAGCGCCGCCACCGGCCCCGCATCCAGCGTGGCCGACATGACCAGCACCGCCAGATCCTCGCGCAGCGCGCCCCGCGCCTCCCAGACCAGCGCTAGGCCCAGATCCGCATTCAGGCTGCGTTCGTGAAACTCGTCAAAGATCACGCAGCCGATCCCCTCCAGCGAAGGGTCGGTCTGGATCATCCGCGTCAGGATGCCCTCGGTCACCACCTCGATACGGCGGCCCGGAACCGACTCTCCGCGCATCCGGTATCCGACCTGACCGCCCACAGCCTCGCCCAGGGTCTGGGCCAGACTTTCTGCGGCGGCGCGGGCGGCCAGGCGGCGCGGTTCCAGCATCAGGATGCGGCCCGCGACCTGATCCATCAGCGCCAGCGGCACCCGCGTCGTCTTGCCCGCGCCCGGCGAGGCCACCAGCACCGCGCGGCCATGGCTGCGGATCGCCGCGCACAGCGCAGGCAGGGCGTCGTCGATGGGCAAGGCATCCGTCATCCCCGCCTTCTAGCGTTGCAGGGCGGGCCGGCACAATCGCGACGCTACACTTCCGCCCGTCGCGGACCTATCTTCCGACGGCGGCGTTAGGTCTCGCGGCAAGAACAGGGGTGAACATGGGCATCGGCAGCGACGTGATGGAGGGCCTGGGCCTGGGCGACCCGGTGGTGCGCATCGGCGTGACCGGCCTGTCGCGGGCCGGCAAGACGGTGTTCATCACCGCGCTGGTGGCGAACCTGCTGGAACGGGGCCGCATGCAGGGCCTGCGCGCGGCCGCAGACGGGCGGCTCAAGGCCGTGTGGCTGCAGCCCCAGCCCGACGACACCATCCCGCGGTTCGATTTCGAACGTCATCTGGCGGCGCTGACCGGCCCCGACCCGCACTGGCCCGACGGCACCCGCCATGTCAGCCAGTTGCGCCTGTCGCTGCGGCTGGAAGGGGGCGGGTTCCTGGGCCTGCGCGGCACCCGCAACCTGCATCTGGACATCGTGGACTATCCCGGCGAATGGCTGCTGGACCTGCGCCTGATGGAGCGCGATTTCGCCCAATGGTCGGCCGAGGTCCTGGACCGCATGCCGGGCCGCCCCGGCGCCGACCGCTTTCAGGCGGCGCTGGCGGCCCAGTCCCGCGACGACAGCTTTACCGAACCGCAGGCGCAGGGCCTGGCCGACATCTATACCGCGCATCTGAACGCGGCGCGCGATGCGGGCTGGTCCGATTGCACGCCCGGCCGCTTTCTGATCCCCGGAGAGCTGGCCGGATCGCCCGCGCTGACCTTCGCCCCCCTGCCGCCCGACCTGCAGGCCACGCGTCTGGGGCGCGAATTCCGCCGCCGCTTTGACTCCTATAAATCGCGGGTGGTGCGGCCCTTCTTTCGCGACCATTTTGCCCGGATCGACCGTCAGGTCGTGCTGGTCGATGTGCTGGGCGCGATCCATCAGGGCCCCCGCGCGGTCGAGGACATGCGCCGCGCCATGGCCGACATCCTGTCGGCGTTCCGCCCCGGTCGCGCGGGCTGGCTGGGCCAGCTGCTGGGCACGCGCCGGGTGGAGCGCATCCTGTTCGCGGCGACCAAGGCCGACCACCTGCATCACGTCCAGCACAACCGCCTGACCGCGATCCTGGCCGCGATGCTGCGCGAGGCCCGCGACCGCGCCGATTTCCAGGGCGCCCGGACCGAGGCCATGGCCATCGCCGCCCTGCGCGCCACGACCGAGGACATGATCGCGCAGGAGGATGGCGACCTGCCCGCCGTGCGCGGCCGCCTGCTGGACGGGCGTCACGCGGCCTTCTTTCCGGGCGAACTGCCCGCCGATCCGGCCGTGCTGCTGCATCCGGCGCGGCAGGGGGCGCAGGCCTGGCTGGACGCCGATTACGCGATCATGAACTTTGCCCCCGCGCCGCTGACCACGCGCCCCGGCGACGGCCCGCCCCATATCCGGCTGGACCGCGCTGCCGAATTCCTGATCGGAGACCGCCTGTGACCGACACCACAAAGACGGACGCCCCCAAACGCCCGCGCGGCCCGGTCCTGATGCCGCTGGACGAGGCCGGGTCCGGCCCCACGCGCCCGCCCCGCAGCGAGACCCGCGCCGACGATCCCCCCAACCCCGCCGACGCCCCCGCCATCGACGAGGGCACGGCCCCCCTGCCGCAGCCGCGCACCATGCAGATGGTGGCGCGGCTGGTGGGGCGGCCTCCGTCGCGGCTGACGCGGCTGTTCCTGAATGCGGGGGCGGCGCTGTTCACCTTTCTGCTGGGGGTGATGGCGCTGGATTTCATCAACGGGCTGCTGACGCGCTATCCCTTGCTGGGGTGGGTGGCGGTGACGCTGTTCGCGATCTTCACCGTCGCGGCCCTGGGCATGGCGCTGCGCGAATGGCGGGCCTGGCGGCGCATGGCGCGCATCGACGCGCTGCAGCGTCAGGCGGGCGCCGCGCTGGCGCAGGACAGCCTGGATCAGGCGCGCGCGGTCACCGACGGTCTGGTGGCGCTCTACGCCAAGCGCCCCGAGATGGAATGGCAACGCCAGCGCCTGGCCGAACGGCGGGCCGAGACCTTTGACGCCCAGACCCTGCTGACCCTGGCCGAGGCCGAGCTGCTGGCCGGCCTGGACCAGCAGGCCCGCCGAGAGATCGAGGCCGCGGCCCGTACCGTCGCCGCCACCACCGCGCTGATCCCGCTGGCCCTGGCCGATGTGGCCGCCGCGCTGGCCGCGAACCTGCGCATGATCCGCCGCTTGGCCGAGATCTATGGCGGGCGCGCGGGGGCGGTCGGCGGCTGGCGGCTGGCGCGCACGGTGATGACGCATCTGATCGCCACGGGCGCGGTGGCGGCGGGCGACGACCTGATCCAGACCGTCGCGGGCGGGGGCATGCTGGCGAAACTGTCGCGCCGCTTTGGCGAAGGGCTGGTGAACGGCGCCCTGACCGCCCGCGTGGGCATCGCCGCGATGGAGGTCTGCCGCCCCCTGCCCTTCCTGGCGCAACCGCGCCCCCGGGTCGGCAACCTGGTCAGCCGCGCGCTGAAGGGGTTGTTCACCAGCGACGACCGCGCGGCCTAGACGAGGGTCAGCTTGTATCCCAGATGCGACGGGACAAAGCCCAGCCCGTCATAGAAGCGGTGCGCGTCAGGCCGCGCCCGGTCGGTCGTCAGCTGCACCAGCGCGCAGCCACGGTCGCGGCATTCCGCGATGGCCCAATCCATCATCGCCCGGCCCAGACCCGCGCCGCGCTGGTCGCGGGCGACGCGCACGGCCTCGATCTGACCGCGCAGCGCCCCGCCGCGCGACAGCCCCGGAATGAAGGTCAGCTGCAGCGTGCCCACCACGCGGCCCGCAACCTCGGCGATGGCCAGCAGTTGCGCGGGGTCGGCGTCGATCTGGTCGAACGCCGCGCGATACCGCGCGATGTCGGCCGGGTCCTCGCGCGCCGCGCCCAAGGGGTCGTCGGCCAGCAGCGCCAGGATCGCGGGCAGGTCCGTGACCCGCGCCCTGCGCATCATCACGGCGCCTCGGCCGGCAGGTCGGGGGTGGCCTCAGCCGGGGCGGCATCGGGCGATCCCTGATCGGCCTCGATCAGGCGGTTGTCCTGCCATTCTCCCGATGCGACCTGGCCCGTGGCATAGCGCATGACACCTTGGCCCTGCCGCTTGCCTGCGGCGAACGTGCCCTCATAGCGGTCGCCATTGGCATAGGTCGCGACGCCCGTGCCGTCGATCTCTCCGGCGCGCCAGCCGCCCTCATAGATGAAGCCGTCGGGCGTGGTCAGCCGGCCCTGCCCCTCGCGCAGGCCATCGACGAAACCGCCGGTATAGACCGTGCCGTCGGGATAGGTGGCCTGCCCCTCTCCGTGGCGCTGGCCGTCCTTCCAGGCGCCGGAATAGACATAGCCGTCGGGATAGGACATGCGCCCCTGCCCCTCGTTGCGGGCGTTGCGGAAGCCCCCCTCATAGACCATGCCGTTGGCATAGGCGGCGCGACCCTCGCCCTGGATGACGCCCTCGGACCATTGCCCCTCATACGTCGATCCGTCGGCATAGGTGATCTTGCCGGTGCCGTCGGGGCGGTCGGCGCGCATCTGGCCCAGATAGACCGACCCGTCGGGATAGGTGATCTGGCCGCGGCCCTCCATCCGGCCCTGCGCCCATTCGCCCACATAGACATAGCCGTCCGCGCCGGTGAAGGTGCCCTGCCCGTGGCGGCGGTCATTGGCGAAATCGCCGTCATAGACATCGCCATTGGCATAGGTCGCGACACCCCGGCCCTGACGGCGCCCGGCCTCCAGCTGACCCTCGTAGCGATCGCCCGTGGCCTGGACCAGAACGCCGGTGCCCGACATTTGCCCCCCGGCCCAGATGCCGTCATAGGTCAGCCCGTCGGCCATCACCAGCCTGCCCCGCCCGGCCCGCTGTCCGGCCATCATCGCCCCCTCATAGGTGGCGCCGTCGGGATAGGTGATCTTGCCCTGCCCCTCCTTGACCCCGGCGCTCCAGTCGCCCTCATAGCGGTATCCGTTGGTCTGGGTCAGCACGCCCTGTCCCTGGTGCAGCCCACCCTCAAAGCTGCCCTCATAGACCGAGCCATTGGCATAGCGGGCGATGCCCTGGCCGGTGATCTCACCCTCGACCCAAGCGCCCTCATAGGTGCCGCCATCGGCATAGGTGATGGTGCCCTGGCCGTCGGGCTTGCCGCGCGCGAACTGGCCCTCATAGACCGAACCGTTGGGAAATTCTGCCCGGCCCTGGCCCATGATCTGGCCCTCGACCCAATCGCCCTCATAGCGATAGCCGTTGGGCAGGACATAGCTGCCCTGACCGTGCTGCAGCCCGTTGCGGAAGGTGCCCTCATAGACGCCGCCATCGTCATACTGCTTGGTGATCACCTGGGCCGCCAGGGGGGCCGCCAGGATCGCCCATGCCAGAACCGTGCCGATTGCCGCTTTCATCGCCTGTCGCCCCTTACGGTGTTTTGCCGCAGGTTTACCCCGGATGGCGGCCCGGCGCAAAGCCCGACTTTTCCTCTCGGTCACGATCCGCTATCCCCGGGGCATGACACGGGGGAACACCGCATGACCGACCGCTTTCGCCTGACCATCGGCCAGCTGAACGCCACCGTGGGCGACCTGCCCGGCAATGCGGCACGCGCCCGCGCGGCCTGGGAGCAGGCGCGCGACGCAGGCGCCGACATGCTGGCCCTGCCAGAGATGTTCATCACCGGATACCAGACCCAGGACCTGGTGCTGAAGCCCGCCTTCGTCGTGCAGGCCGAGGCCGCGATCATGGAGCTGGGCCAGTCGCTGACCGGCGGCCCCGCCATCGGCATCGGCGGCCCGTGGCGCGACGGCGGGCGGCTGTACAACGCGTGGTGGGTGTTCCGGGACGGCACGCTGGTCGCGCGGGTGCTGAAGCATCACCTGCCCTACAAGCAGCTGTTTGATGAGCTGCGCCTGTTCGACAGCGGCCCGATCAGCGGCCCCTATCCCGTCGGCGCGGCCCGCATCGGCAGCCCGATCTGCGAGGACAGCTGGTACCCGGACGTGGCCGAGACCCTGGCCGAGACCGGGGCCGAGATCCTGGTCGTGCCGAACGGCAGCCCCTATCACCGCGACAAGCTGGACCTGCGCATGGGCCACATGGTCGGCCGCGTCGTGGAAACCGGGTTGCCGCTTGTCTATGTGAACATGGTCGGCGGCCAGGACGACCAGATCTATGACGGGGCCAGCTTCGTGCTGAACCCCGGCGGCCACAAGGTCGTGCAGCTGCCCGCCTTTCAGGAGGCCGTGGTGCATGTCGATTTCACCAACGGCCCCGACGGCTGGCGCGCCGAGCCCGGCCTGATGGCGCCGCAGCCCGACGCGTGGGAGCAGGATTACCACGCGATGATGCTGGGCCTGCGGGATTACCTGCGCAAGTCGGGCTTCCGCAAGGTGCTGCTGGGCATGTCGGGCGGCATCGACAGCGCCCTGGTCGCGACCATCGCCTGCGACGCGATCGGGCCGGAAAACGTGCGCTGCGTGATGCTGCCATCGGAATACACCTCGCAAGCAAGCCTGGATGACGCCGCCGATTGCGCCACGCGGCTTGGCGCGCGGCTGGACACGGTGCGCATCGACGGCGCGCGCGACGCGGTGGGGGATGCCTTGGCGCATCTGATGGAGGGGACCCAGCCCGACATCACCGAAGAGAACATCCAGTCCCGCCTGCGCGGCGTGATGCTGATGGCCTTATCCAACAAGTTCAACGAGATGCTGCTGACCACCGGCAACAAGTCCGAGGTCGCGGTGGGCTATGCCACCATCTATGGCGACATGGCGGGTGGCTATAACCCGATCAAGGACCTGTACAAGATGCGGGTGTTCGAGACCTGCCGCTGGCGCAACGCCAACCACCGCGACTGGATGATGGGCGCGCCCGGAGAGGTGATCCCCCCGCAGATCATCACCAAGCCGCCGTCGGCCGAGCTGCGCCCCGACCAACGCGACGATGACAGCCTGCCGCCCTATGAGGTGCTGGACGCGATCCTGGACGGGCTGGTGGAACAGGACCTGTCGCTGGCCGATCTGGTCGCGCAGGGGTTCGACGCCGACACCGTCCGCAAGGTCGAGACCCTGCTCTATGTTAGCGAATGGAAGCGGTATCAGGCCGCCCCCGGCCCGCGGATTTCGACCCGGGCGTTCTGGCTGGACCGGCGCTATCCGCTGGTGAACCGCTGGCGCGACCGGCTGTAGGTCAGAACTCCAGCCAGGTGCCCAGCCTGACGGCCTGTTCGGCGCGCCCGGTCAGGGGTTGGACCACGCCCAGCTCGATCTTGATTGGGCCTGGCGCGTCAAAGACCAGCGAGGGGGCCAGGCGGGCGGCAAAGCCCTCATCCTGGCGGTCCTCCAGCCACAGGCTGTTGATGACCATCAGCCCGTCGCGCGGGCGCAGGCCCAGGGTCAGGTCGGCCTTGACCACCCGCTTGGCCGTCAGAAAGCTGGCGGCAAGGGATGGCATGTCTGGGCCGCGCGGATCGGGCGCGCCGCCGGTCATGCGCGCCAGGACCTGCGCGGTCATCCAGCCGCCGCCCCACCGGTCGAACCCCCGCCCCCAGGACAGCGCCCCCTGCGCCAGCGGCAGCAGGTCGTCGCCGCGCCGCACCGCCCCCACCCCCGATTGCAGCGCGATGCGGTGGACCCCTTGGCCGTCATCCAGCGCGCGTTGCCACCACAGGATCGCGGTCGTCTCACCCGTGGTGCGGCCCAGCTCCACCCCCAGGGTGGTGCGCGGGGTCAGCCCGTATTCGCCATAGGCCGAGGCATAGCTGGCCCCGGCGCGGTTGCGTTCGCCCGACAGCGACAGAAAGACCTGCCCGACCTCTCGCGGCCAAGGCCCGGCCTGCGCGGACAGGGGCAGCAGCAGCGCCAGCATCAGGACGTATCGGATCATCGCAGCCCTCCGGGGATCGGACCAGCCTGCCACAACCCGCGCGTGCAATCGAGGCGCAATCGCGGGCCTAGGGGATCTCGATCTTGCCGACCAGGGGGACGTCGTCCTGGGGGCCGACGCTGTGGCGTTCGATCATGCGGTGGACCAGCGGATCGCTGTCGCCCTGATGCAGCGCGCGCAGGGCCACGGCGACCTCGGCGTCGGATTTGGTGCGGCGCAGGTTGTGGCGGACATATTCGTCCCAGGTGGCGATGTGATAGCTTTCGCTCCACTGGTCGGGATGCTCCAGATCGCGCAGCAGCGCCCAGTTGCGCGCCCCGTCGCGCCTGCGGATGTTACGGCGGCGCTGCATCAGGCGCAGGAATTCCGGCACGTCGGCCTGGTCGATGCGGTAATCGACCATGACCATGATCGGCCCCGACCGGCCGCGCAGGTCCAGCATCAGCGCGGGTTCGCGAAAGCGGTTAACCGGGTCCAGATCGACCGTGCCGAATTCCGGCGCCCGCAGCCACAGCCCGATCAGCGCGCCCGCCAGCAGCACCAGCCCCGCCGCCGTCAGCGCGGTGTCCAACCCCTGGGCGCCCGCCACCATGCCCCAGATCCAGGCGCCCGCCGCCATGCCGCCAAAGGTCGCCATCTGATACAGCGCAAGCGCGCGGGCCACGACCCATCGCGGCGTCGACAGCTGCACCGTCACGTTGAACAGCGACAGCGCCAGCACCCAGGCCGCCCCCGCAGGCAGCATTGCCGCCGCGTGCAGCCAGACCGACTGGGTCTGGCCCAGGACCAGGGCCGAGACCGCAAAGCCCGCAAAGGCCATGCGCACGACGTTCTCGTTGTTCAGCCGGGCGCGGATGCGGGGGTTCAGCAGCGCCCCGCCGATCGCGCCTATGCCATAGCATCCCAGCAGGCCGCCAAACAGCAGCGACCCCCCCTCGGGGTGGCTTTTGGCGACCAGCGGCAGCAGCGCCAGCACGGCGATGGCGGCAAAGCCGAATAGCGCGCCGCGCGACATCACCCGCAGCAGGTTGGGCGACAGCGCGACATAGCGCAGGCCCGCCCCCATCGCGGCCATGAACGGCTCTGGCGTGGTGACGCGCGGCGCCAGCTTGGGCTTCCATTGCGACATCGCCCCCAGCAGCGGCAGATAGCTGATGGCGTTGACCGCAAAGGCAGCCGACGCGCCCAGCGTGGCCACGATCAGGCCGCCCGCCGCGGGCCCCACGCTGCGCATCAGGTTGAAGCCCACGGAATTCAGGCTGACCGCCGCGGGCAGGTCCTTCCGGTCGACCAGATCGCCCATGCTGGCCTGCCAGGGCGGGTTATAGACCGCCTGCCCCGCCCCCAGCAGGAAGGTGAACCCCAAGAGCAGCCAGGGCGTCAGCCCGCCGCTCCAGGCGACCACGGCCAGCGCCAGCGACACCGCCGCCATGAACAGCAGCGACCCCATCAGCAGCGCCTTGCGGTCGAAGATGTCGGCCAGCGCGCCCGACCCGATGGCCAGCAGCATGATCGGCAGGGTGTTCGAGGCCTGGACCAGCGCGATCAGCGTGGCGCTGTCGGTCAGCTGGGTCATCAGCCAGGCCGCCCCCACCGCCTGCACCAGGCCGCCGAAATTCGACACCAGCGTCGCGCTCCACAGCAGGCGGAAATCGGGATAGGAGAGGGGCGCCAGGGCTGCGGGGCGGGCGGGGTCTGGGGACGGGCGGGTCACGAAGTCAGCCTCCTGGAACGCGGTCGGCAGGGGCAGACTAGGCCCCCCGACCGGGGGCTGCAACGGCACATCCCGCGTGAAAAATGCGGATATTCGCATCCGGGGGTGCAACCCGAATACACGCCAAGTTGTTCAACCCACGCACAAAGGTGATTCACCTGACGCCGTTTCGCCACATAGGCTGGACGCAGACGGCGAACCGACCGTGTGACGGGTGGCGCGGGGTTGACGACGCTTTGCGGTCGGCCTCATGGAAGTGCATGCGAATCGTGCCCGACCCCGGTCCGGGCGCCAGAGAATATAGATGCTGCCTCGGGCCTGCCTCTGCCGGTGGGTCCGACGATGAACAAGGAACATGCAACGATGCGCCTCGCTTCCCTTTTCGCGGCGCTGGCCCTGGGGCTGGCGGCTTGCGGTCCCACGCAGGAAACCGCCGCCCCCACGACCCAGCAGCCGGTCCAGATCCCCGAGATCTATCAGGCCCGCACCGATACCGGCCCCAACGGCGAGCCCATTCCGATCCAGGCCGTCCGTGCGGCCTATCTGAACGACCGCAACCGCCGTCAGCTGGTGCCCTATAACGGGTCCGAGGCCGCGGGCACGATCGTCGTCGATCCCTATGCGCGGGTGCTGTATCACGTGCAGCCCGGCGGGCAGGCGATGCGCTATGGCGTGGCCGTGGGCCGCGCGGGCCTGACCTTCGAAGGCCGCGCCACCATCGCGCGCAAGGCGTCCTGGCCCAGCTGGCGCCCGACCGACAACATGCTGCGCACCGAGCCGCAGCTGTATGGCCAGTTCCGCAACGGCCTGCCCGGCGGCATGCAGAACCCCCTGGGGTCGCGCGCGCTGTATCTGTATCAGGGCAGCGTCGACACCTATTACCGCATCCACGGCACGCTGGACCCCTCGTCCATCGGCAAGGCGACCTCGGCGGGCTGCATCCGCATGTTCAACCAGGACGTGATGGACCTGTTCGAGCAGATCCCGACCGGCACCCAGGTCATCGTCCGCTCTCAGGCCGAGAGCGTGCGCATGGAAGGCCCGATGATCGAGACGCCCGAGGGCTATGTCGTGCCCGCGACCGCCGTTGCCGACCCGGCGATGGACCCGGCTGCGGCGCCCATGGCCGCCCTGCCCATGCAGACGGCGATGGCGCCGGTCGCCTCGGCTCAGCCGGTGATGGACCCCTATGCCGCGATGTCGGCGGTGCCCGCCGCAGGGTCGATCCAGCCCGCGCTGGTCAGCGACCCCTTTGCCTCGGGCGCGTTCGTGTCGCCGGTCGAAAGCGCGGTTCCGGCCCGCTGATCGGTCCTCCGCCGCGACCTGCGGCGCTTATGCACATGGTTCATGGCCCTGGTTTCGACCGGGGCCTTTCCAATTGCAAAATCCCGCATTCCTGCGCAATGTCATGCGCGACAGCCCTCCCGCCCTGCCGAAGGTCCCGCGATGCCCAATTACGCCAAGCGCGAACAGGAAACGCTGAGCGCCGACCAGCTGAGGCTGGCCGAGCAAAGCCGTCAGCCCGTGCTGGGCGGACTGGACGATCCGACCCTGCTGGCGCTGATTCTGGCGCTGCGCGCGGCGCGCCGGGAGGCCCAGACAGGCGACCGTTCGGGCGATCCCGGCCCCGCCGAAATGCTGAACGCCGCCCTGCGCCGCGCCGACATGGAGCGGCGCAAGCGTGGCCTGCGCCTGCCGGCCGCCACGGACGCATCGCCCGAGCCCGGTCCCGCGCCCCCCAAGCCCGCGCCCGCTGCGGCCATCGCGGTCCCGCCCAAAGCCGTCACCGCGCGGCGCAAGCCCGCGACGCTGCCGCGCACCCCCGCAGGGCGCAAGCCCGCCGAGGCGCGCAAGACCGATCTGCGCACCGAACCCCATCGTGTGCCCAAGCGCCGGGCCAAGCCGGACGTGGCACAGACGCCCCCCTCCCCCACCGATCCCGTAACGAGGAACTCTGTCATGAGCGACGACCAGGCCCAGAAGACCGCAAAGCAGGCGGCCCGCAAAGCCCTGAAGGACGCCGATAAGGCTGCCGAAAAGGAGGCCGCCAAGGAAGCCCGCAAGGCCGAGAAGCAGGCCGCCAAGCAGGCCGAGAAAGACGCCGCCAAAGCCGCCCGCCAGGCTGAGAAGGAGGCCGAAAAGGACGCGCGCCGCGCCGCCCGCAAGGCCGAGAAGCAGGCCGAAAAGCAGGCCGCCAAGGCCGCTGGCACTGCGCCAAAGCCGAAGGATGCCGGCAAGGCCAAGGATGCCAAGCCCGCCTCCGGCAAGGCAAAGGCCGCCACTGACACCGGCAGCCAGGATCAGGCTGTCGCCGACAAGCCCAAGGCCGGGTCCGGCAAGGCAGCCGCTGGCAAGGCTGGCGCTGGCAAGGCTGGCGGCAAGGCGGGGGCGGCCAAGGCAGGCGGCGGGAAAGCCGCCTCGGGCAAGGCGGGCGCGGGCAAGCCCGGCGCCGCCAAGAAAACCAAGTGAGGTCTTGGCCTGCGCCCTGACCTGGGCGCAGGCAGCTCCGTTATGATGCCCGCATGATCCGCCCCCTTCTGCACGCCGTCCTGGTTCTGGCCCTGGGGTTCGTCCCGGCGTCAGAGCTGTCGGCGCGCCCGGCGGTCGACGCGCTGCATGGCCGTCCCGCCCCCCAGGTGACCGAGGACCGGCGCTGTTCGGATGACGGGCGCGATTGCATCGACCGCGACAGCTATGCCGCCGATGTCTGCAAGCTGATCGAGCGCAACGCCGCCGATCACGGGCTGGACCCCGCCTTCCTGGCCCGCCTGCTGTGGAAGGAGAGCCGGTTCGAACCCTCGGCCGTCAGCCCGGCGGGGGCGCTTGGCATCGCGCAGTTCATGCCCGGCACCGCCGATCTGTACTGGCTGGACGACCCGTTCAACCCCGCGCAGGCGATCAGCAAGGCGGCGTGGTATCTGGCCCATCTGCGCGACCGGTTCGGCAATATCGGCCTGGCCGCCGTCGCCTATAACGGCGGAGAGAACCGCGCCGCGCGGTTCATCGGCCAGATGACGACCCTGCCCTATGAGACCATCGACTATGTCGAATCGATCACCGGGTTCAGCGCGCATCGCTGGCGCGACAACCCGCCCGCGCCCGGAGAGCTGCGTCTGGCGCTGGCCCCGGACCAGCCGTTCCGCCCCGCCTGCGAACGCATGGCCGGAGAGCGGTCGCTGCGCGAGTTCAACACCCAGCCCCCGGCGATGCCCTGGGGCGTGGTGGTGGCCAGCCATCCCAGCCAGGCGGGGGCGGCCCAGCAGGTCGCGCGGCTGAACCGCACCCTGCGCCCGATCCTGGAGGACGGCGCCCGCGTGGGTTACGTCCGCAAGCGGATGAACGGCATGCCGCGCGCGGTCTATACCGCCCAGATCGGCTATGGCAGCCGGGCCGAGGCCAACCGCTTTTGCGCCCGGTTCAAGACCCTGGGCGGGCGCTGCATCGTGCTGAAGAACTGATCACAGAAAGCTCTGCGGGTCGATATCGACCGACAGGCGCAGGTTGGTGGGCAGCTTGATCCCCGCCAGCCAATCCGTGATCGCCGCCTGGATCGGTGCCTGACGCGGCGCGCGGATCAGCATGCGCATGCGGTGCCGCCCCCGGACGCGCGCGATGGGCGCGGGCGCGGGGCCCCACAGCTCTGCCCCGACCTCGGCCAGGGGGGCGGCGCGACCGGCCAGATGGCGCGCGAAATCGGCGACGGTGGCCAGGTCGGGATGGGACAGGATGATCCCCGCCAGCCTGCCGAATGGCGGCATGCCCGCCGCCTGACGGCCCGCGGCCTCGGCGTCCCAGAAATCCTCGTCGCGGCCCGACAGGATGGCGCGGATCACCGCGTGATCTGGCTGGTGCGTCTGCAGCAGCGCCAGCCCCGGCGCGGCACCGCTGATGCGCCCGGCGCGCCCTGCCACCTGCCGCATCAGCTGAAAGCTGCGTTCCGCCGCGCGCAGGTCGGCGCCCTGCAGGCCCAGATCGGCATCCACCACCCCCACCAGCGTCAGGCGCGGAAAATTGTGCCCTTTGGCCACGATCTGCGTGCCGATGATGATGTCAGTGTCGCCGTCCGAGATCTGGGCGATGGTCTCCTTCAGCGCGCGAGCGGAATGGAACAGGTCGGATGACAGCACGGTGGCCTTGGCGTCGGGGAAACGGGCCGCGACCTCCTCGGCGATGCGTTCGACGCCGGGGCCGATGGGGGCCAGCTTCCCCTCGACCCCACAGGAGGGGCAGGCGGTGGGGATGGGGCGCGTTTCGCCGCATTGGTGGCAGACCAAGCGGTTCTGGAACCGGTGTTCGACCATCCGCGCGTCGCATTGATGGCACCCGATCTGTTCCCCGCAGGCGCGGCAGACGGTGACGGGCGCGAACCCGCGACGGTTCAGGAAGATCAGCGACTGTTCGCCCTTGGCCAGCCGGGCGGTGACCGCCTGCGCCAGCGTGGGGGAGATCCAGCGCCCCTGCTCCATCGCCTCGGCCCGCAGGTCGATGGCGGCCATCTGCGGCAGCTCGGCCTCGCCATAGCGCGACCGCAGGTCCAGCCGCGCATATTTACCACTGGCCGCGTTCACCCAGCTTTCCAGGGACGGCGTGGCGGATGCCAGCACCACCTGAGCGCGGTTGATCGAGGCGCGCAGCACCGCCATGTCGCGGGCGCTGTAATAGACGACATCCTCCTGCTTGTAGCTGCCGTCATGCTCCTCATCGACGACGATCAGGCCCAGATCGGCGAAGGGCAGGAACAGCGCCGACCGCGCGCCGACGACCAGGCCCACCTGTCCCCGCCCGGCCATGTGCCACAACCGGCGGCGTTCGGTGCGGGTGATGCCGCTGTGCCATTCGCCGGGCCGCGCGCCGAACCGCGCCTCGACCCGGTCCAGGAATTCGGCCGACAGCGCGATTTCGGGCAGCAGGACCAGCGCCTGCCGCCCCTGCGCCAGGCATTCGGCCACGGCCTCAAGATAGACCTCGGTCTTGCCCGACCCGGTGACCCCGCGCAGCAGCGTGGTGCCGTATCCGCCCGCCCGGATCGCGCCGCGCAGCGTGTCGGACGCCGCCTGCTGGTCGGGGGCGAGGGGCTTGCCGGAGCGCGTGGGGTCCAGCGTGGGATAGGGCAGATCGCGCGGCGCCTCGATCTCGGCCAAGGCGGCGCTGGCCACCAGCCCCTTGACCACCGAGGTGCCGACCCCCGCCAGCTGGGCCAGCTCGGACGCGGCAAAGCTGGCGCCGCCGTGATCGGCCATGACCTGCAGCACGCGGGCGCGGGCCTCGGTCGCGCGGCCGGGCTGGCCGGTGCCCGGCACGATGATGCGCCGCGCGGCGGGCGGCTGGTCGATGTCGGGGGCGCGCGTCGCCATGCGCAGCATCAGGGGCAGCGGCGTCAGGGTGTATTCCGCCGCTCGGGTCAGGAAATCCAGGAACCCCGCGTCAAAGGGCTGCGCGTCCAGCACGCGGGCGACCGCGCGCAGCTTGGCCAGGTCGAAATCGCCGACCCCCGGCCCCCAGACCAGCCCCAGCACGCGGCGCGGCCCCAGGGGAACCAGCACCAGCTGACCCTGCCGCACGCCGTCATCGGGGGACAGATAGTCCAGCACGCCGACCGTTTCGGCGGTCAGCACCGCGATGCGGGCGCGGGGGGGGAAGAACTCGGGTGGGGTCATGATGGCGCGATAAAGACGGGGCGTGGTCCGGGTTGCAAGCCCCCGCATGGGTTGTGCCCCTTCCCGCCCGGCCCCATCTGCAGTATCACCCAGACAAACGCACCCTGAGGAGACGGGCCATGAAATTCTTTGTCGACACCGCCGATATCGCCGCGATCAAGGAACTGAACGACCTGGGGATGGTCGACGGGGTCACCACCAACCCGTCGCTGATCCTGAAATCGGGCCGCGCCATCGCCGAGGTCACCGCCGAGATCTGCGCCATGGTCGAGGGCCCGGTCAGCGCCGAGGTCGTGGCCGAGAAGGCCGACGACATGATCGCCGAGGGCCGCCACCTGGCCAAGATCGCACCCAATGTCTGCATCAAGGTGCCGCTGACCTGGGACGGCCTGAAGGCCTGCCGCGTGCTGTCCGACGAGGGCCACAAGCTGAACGTCACGCTGTGCTTCAGCGCTGCGCAGGCGATCTTGGCGGCCAAGGCGGGCGCGACCTTCATCAGCCCCTTCATCGGGCGGCTGGACGACATCCACATGGACGGCATGGACCTGATCGCAGACATCCGTGAAATCTATGACAATTACGGCTACGAGACCCAGATCCTGGCGGCCTCGATCCGCACGGTGAACCACATCGTGGACGCGGCCAAGATCGGCGCCGACGTCATCACCGCGCCGCCGTCGGTCATCAAGTCGATGGCGAACCATGTCTTGACCGACAAGGGCCTGGCGCAGTTCAATGCGGACTGGGCACAGACCGGCCAGAAGATCCTCTGACCGCCACGGCCCCCGGAGGACCGCATGACCGACGCGCTGGACCCTGAAACCCGCGACCGGCTGCTGGCCGATCCGGGGGCCATCTTGGCCGACCGCGACCTGATGCGCGCCCTGGTGGCCGCGCGCGAGGCCGAGGTCGGAGAGAATGTCATCGACATCCGCGGCCGCGCCATGCAGGTCCTGGAGACCCGGCTGCAGCGGCTGGAATCCACGCATGAAAGCGTGATCGCCGCCGCCTATGACAACCAGTCCGGCATGGCGGTGATCCACCGCGCCGTGCTGGGCCTGCTGGAAACGGCCGATCTGGCCGATTTCACCGCCGCCCTGCAGTCCGACATCGCGCCGCTGCTGCGCGTCGAGACCCTGCGCCTGGTGGTCGAGGAAGCCCCCCCGCTGGACCTGCCCCCCGACGTGGTGATCGCGCCCGTGGGCACGCTGGACCGCATCCTGACCGCCGGGCGGCGCGCGCCGCGCGGCGACGACATCGTGCTGCGCGCGGCCCTGGTGGTGACGCGGCCCCTGCATGGCCGGACCGTCGCCTCGGAGGCGCTGCTGCCGGTCGATCTGGGGGCGGAGCGTCCGCGCGCCGTGCTGCTGATGGGCAGCGCGGATGCCGACCGCTTCATGCCCGCGCATGGCACCGACCTGCTGCGCTTTTTCGGGCAGGTGTTCCGACTGGCGCTGCTGGCGCGGCTGCCCGCATGACGGATGACCCCTGGGGCGGCCTGCTGTCCCCGGCCATGGCCGAGGCCCTGGACCGCTGGCTGCTGACCGAGGCGGCGACCCGCGACCGATCCGTCCAAACCGTCACCGCCTATCGCGCCGACCTGCTGGCCTTTCTGCATTTCCTGGCGCTGCATTGGGGCGAATCGGTGCCGCCATCCGGCCTGGCGCGGCTGCGGCAGACCGACATGCGCGCCTTTGCGGCCTCGGAACGCACGCGGGGCCTGGGGGCGCGGTCGCTGGCGCGGCGCATGTCCGGGGTGCGGTCCTTTCTGCGCTGGACCGCCGACCGCGAGGGGCTGGACGTGTCCGCGGCCCTGTCCACTCGCAGCCCGAAATACACCCGCAGCCTGCCCCGCCCCCTGACCCCCCTGCAGGCGCAGGACACGCTGGACCGGGTCGCGGATCACGGCACGCCTTGGGTCGGCGCGCGCGATCTGGCGGTGCTGACGCTGCTGTGGGGGTCGGGGCTGCGCATCTCCGAGGCCCTGGCCCTGGACGGCACCGACTGGCCCTTCCCCGAGGGGCTGGTGATCCGCGGCAAGGGCGGGCGCGAACGTCAGGTGCCGGTGCTGGATGTCGCCCGGCAGGCGGTCGCGCGCTATCTGGACCTGTGCCCCTGGGGCCATCAGGCCGACCGCCCGCTGTTTCGCGGCATCCGCGGCGGCCGCCTGACCGCCGGCGCGGTCGAGGCCGCGATGCGTCAGGCCCGCGCCGCCCTGGGCCTGCCCGCCAGCGCCACGCCCCATGCGCTGCGCCACAGCTTTGCCACGCATCTGCTGTCGGCGGGCGGCGATCTGCGCACGATCCAGGAACTGCTGGGCCATGCCAGCCTGTCCACCACCCAGGTCTATACCGGGGTGGACAATGCCCAGCTGATGGCCGTTTATCACGCCGCCCATCCGCGCGGGTGAACCCTGACCCCGCCTTGCGCGTTCGCTCCATCATCTAGACACGAGGCCCCCGATGACCGACCACGCCATCTTTCACCGCCCCCTGGGTGCCACCCCGCCTGCCGGTTACGATCAGGCGATCTTTGGCATGGGCTGCTATTGGGGGGTCGAACGCCTGTTCTGGAAGCAGAGCGGCATCTGGCTGACCGAGGTCGGCTTTGCCGGCGGCGATGTCCAGAACCCCACCTATGACCAGGTCAAGCGCGGCGATACCGGCCATGCCGAGGTGGTGCGGGTGATCTATGACAGCTCTCTGGTCAGCTATGACCACCTGCTGCAGCTGTTCTGGGAAAACCACGACCCGACGCAGGGCGACCGGCAGGGCAACGACGTGGGCAACCAGTATCGCAGCCTGATCATGACCTTCACCGACCTGCAGGAAGCCGCGGCCGAGGCGTCCAAGATCGACTATGACAACCGCCTGGCCGTTCAGGGTCTGGACAAGATCACCACCCAGATCGTCCCTGCGGGCCCGTTCTGGCTCGCGCATGAGGCACATCAGCAATATCTGGAAAAGAACCCCGACGGTTATTGCGGGCTGAAGGGCACCGGCGTACAGGCCAGCATTCCCAACCCGGACCCGATCTGATGCCCACATACACCGCGCTGACCCATCTGAAAGGCCGCGAGGCCGCCGAGGCCCTGGCCGAAGCCTGCGAGGATCTGACCCCCGAACCCGTCGGCACCGGCATCTTCGAGATCGAGGATGGCAGCGAGCGGTGGGAGGTCGGCGCCTATTTCACCGAGGCCCCCGACGAGATCACGCTGGCGATCCTGGCGGCCGCCTATGGCGCGAACCCCTTTGCCATCTCGGAACTGCCCGAGGTGGACTGGGTCGCCCATGTCAAACGAGAGCTGACCCCCGTGCGCGCGGGCCGGTTCTATGTGCATGGCAGCCACGATGCCGACGATATCCCCGAGGGCGTCGAGGCGCTGTGGATCGAGGCCGCGATGGCCTTTGGCACCGGCCATCACAACACCACCAAGGGCTGTCTGGAGGCGCTGGACCGCCTGGCCACCGACGGGTTTCAGGCAACCCGCATCGCCGATATCGGCTGCGGCACGGCGGTGCTGGCGATGGCCGCCGCGCGGCTGTGGCCGGTCACGGTGCTGGCCAGCGACATCGACCCGGTCGCGGTCGATACCGCCGCCGCCAATGTCATCGCGAACGGGCTGGACGGTCGGGTGGAATGCCTGGAGGCCGCCGGCTTTGACCACCCGATGCTGGAGGGGGCGGCGCCCTATGATCTGGTGCTGGCCAATATCCTGAAGCAGCCGCTGATCGACCTGGCCCCCGACATGGCCCGCCACGTGGCGCCCGCCGGGCGGGTCATCATGTCGGGCATCCTGACCACACAGGCCGATGAGGTCGTGGCCGCCTATCGCAAGGCGGGCTTTGCGCCCGACCGGCGCGACGACATGGGCGACTGGACCACGCTGGTCATGACCCGCGCCTGATCCCGCCCGCCGGACATCGACAAGCCGGACATGGAAAACCCCCGCAAGCGCAAGCTTCGGGGGTTTGATCGTCATGGGGTGCGGGCTGTCAGACGCCGCGCGCAATCCGCTCGATGTCGCCGCGGCACAGACCGATATCGTCCAGCTCGCGATCCGACAGACGGCTCAGTTCGCGGCGCGTCACGCGGGTTTCCCGCCAGGACGCCACCAGAGACACGATATGCGCGACGACGTTGCCCACGCCTCCGACAGCCACGCTGCGGTTCGTTTCGATCGTCGACATCAGTTCACCTGTTTTCATTTTGCCCGACCTTCGGGCAGATTTCCGATGAACAGGAGATAGTTTGGGCAGCCCACAAAGAGTAGCCGTGAAACCGGCAACCCCGCCATGCGCTTTCTGCAACAGCGGGGGCCGATTCTGTCGCAAAAAGGCCACGAATAGCCGTTGGCGGTGATTCGCCTAAGGAACCGTGGTTAACGCCAGTCGCCCAAGCCCGCCTGCCACAGCGCCAGCGCCGCGACCGCCGCCGTATCGGCACGCAGGATGCGCGGACCCAGGCTGACCGGCGTCACGAAAGGCAGGCGCGACAGACGCGTCCGTTCCCCGGCCGAGAACCCGCCCTCGGGGCCGATCAGGATCGCCCAGGGACCGGGGGGCAGCCCGGCCAGCGTCTGCGCCGGGCCCGCGCGCGATTCGTCGGCCCAGAGGATGCGCCGCGCGGGGTCCCACCCGTCCAGCAGGCGCGACAGGGGTGCCAGATCGGCCACTGGGGGCACGAAGGTGCCGCCGCATTGCTCGGCGGCCTCGATTGCGTGCGCCTGCAGGCGATCCTGGCGGATGCGGTCGGAATTCGTGTGGTCGGTCTGCACCGGCAGGATGCGGGCGGCGCCCATCTCGGCGGCCTTTTCGACGATAAAGTCGGTGCGCGCCTTCTTGATAGGCGCAAAGATCAGCCACAGGTCGGGCGGGTCCTGCTGGGGCGCCGTCTGCGCCATCACGGTCACGCTGCCGCCGCGCTTGCCCGCCTCCTGCAGGCTGGCCTGCCATTCGCCGTCGCGCCCGTTGAAGACGGCCACAGCATCGCCCTGCCGCAGGCGCATGACGCCCGACAGGTAATGCGCCTGGCCCGCGTCCAAGGGGACGGCTTGTCCTGCAACCAGCGGGTGATCTATGAACAGTCTGATCTTAGCCATGATGGGCGCGACGCTATGCAAAGCCAGACCGAAAGGCCAGATGCCGTCTTTGACGCGCCGCCCGACAATTGGGTGGACCGCTTTGCGCCGCCCGCCGCCCGCCCCTGGCTGCGCCTGAGCCGCGCCGACCGGCCCATCGGGACATGGCTGCTGCTGATCCCCTGCTGGTGGGGGATCGGGCTTGCGATGATGGCGGATGGGCCGCGGCTGTTCGATCTGTGGATCGCGCTGGCCTGCGCCATCGGCGCCTTTGTCATGCGCGGCGCGGGCTGCACCTGGAACGACATCACCGACCGCGACATCGACGCGCAGGTCGCGCGCACCCGGTCGCGGCCGCTGCCCTCGGGGCAGGTCAGCCTGCGGGGGGCGTATTTCTGGCTGCTGGCGCAGGGGTTGGTGGGGCTGGTGATCCTGGTGACCCTGGGCCGGGCGGCGGTCTGGATGGGGGTGGCGTCGCTGGCGCTGGTCGCGATCTATCCCTTTGCGAAACGCTTTACCTGGTGGCCGCAGCTGTTTCTGGGCTTTGCCTTCAACTGGGGGGTGATGCTGGCCTATGCCGCACATATGGGGCGTGTCGATCCGGCGCCGGTGGTGGCCTGGCTGGGCGCCATCGCCTGGACGATCTTTTACGACACGATCTATGCCCATCAGGATGCCGATGACGACGCGCTGATCGGGGTGAAATCCACGGCCCGGCTGTTCGGCGACCGCAGCCCGGCGATCCTGGCGGGCTTTGCGCTGGTCTCGGTCGCGGTGCTGGCGGTGGCAGTGGCGCTGACGGGTCGCAATCTGTTGATGGCCTGGGCGGGGGTTCTGGCCTTTGGCCTGCATCTGTTGTGGCAGCTGCGGAATTTCCAGCCCGATCAGGGGGATGTCTGCCTGCGCCTGTTCCGGTCGAACCGCGATGCGGGGCTGATCCTCGCGCTGTTTCTTGCTGTTGCGGGGCTGGCATGATTGCACCGCAGCGACCCCCTCGCTAGACGTGACCCGCTTGCAACAGCACAAGGTTTCCCGCATGGCCCGATCGCGCCGTCTTTCGACCTCATTGGCAACCGTCCTTGTCCTGGCCGGGGCGGGCGGGTTGTCCTGGATGGGCGCCGAGGCTGCCGCCACCTATATCGAGACGCGATCGGCGGGTGCGGTCGCGGCGGCGCTGCAATCGGGCGGGCATGACTGGGCACAGGTGCAGACCGACGGGCTGCGCGTCACCCTGACCGGCACCGCCCCCTCCGAGGTCGAGCGGTTCCGCGCCCTGGGTCAGGCCGGCACGGCGGTCGATGCCAGCCGCCTGCAGGACGCGATGACCGTCGCCTCGATCGAGGCGATGACGCCCCCCGACTTCAAGGTCGAGATCCTGCGCAGCGACGAGGGGCTGTCCCTGATCGGCCTGGTGCCGGCCGCGACGGACCGTGACGCGATGCTGCGCGACCTGCGCCCGGCGGGCAATGTAGTGTCCGATCTGCTGGAACAGGCTGACCACCCCGTCCCCGAAGGCTGGCCCGAGGCGCTACGCCTTGGGCTGCAGGCGGCGGGCATGACCGAACAGGCCAAGATCTCGGTGGCGCCGGGCCAGGTCACCGTCGCGGCGCTGGCCGCCGACCGTGACGACCAGATCCGGCTGGAGACCGCGCTGCGCCGCGCGGCCCCGCCGCAGGTGACGCTGGATCTGCAGATCACCGCGCCGCGCCCGGTCATCGCGCCCTTTACCCTGCGCTTTGTCATCGACCAGACCGGCCCGCATTTCGACGCCTGCGTGGCCACCGACGACGATGACCGCGCCCGCATCACCGCCGCCGCCCAAGCGGCGGGCATGGCCGCCGTGCCGTCCTGCACCCTGGGCCTGGGCGCGCCGTCCGAGGATTGGGCCGATGCGGCCACCGCGGCCATCGCGGCGGTCGCCGAACTGGGTCAGGGCCAGGTCACCCTGTCGGACGAGGATGTCACGCTGAACGCCCCGGCTGCGGTTCCGCGCGCCCTGTTCGACCAGGTGACCGGCCAGCTGGAACGTGCCCTGCCCGCGACCTATCACCTGCAGGCCCAGCTGGAGCAGGCCGAGGTCGCCCAGACCGCCCCCATCGAATTCCAGGCCACCCTGCCCCCCTCGGGCAGCCTGTCAATGCGGGGCCGCATCGCGGATGCGCAGATGCGCCAGGCGGTCGACAGCTTTGCCCGGTCGCGGTTCACCGTGGCGCAAAGTGGGCTGCGCACCGACCCCGCGGTGCCCTCAGGCTGGACCGTCCGCGTGATCGCCGGGCTGGAGGCGATGGGCACGCTGCAGGCGGGCGAGGTTCGCGTGACGCCCGACCTGATCGACCTGCGCGGCGTCTCTGGCGACCCGCAGGCCAGCGACCGCGCGGCGGCCCTGCTGTCGGAACGGCTTGGCACCGGGGCGCGCTATCAGCTGACGATCACCTATGACCGCCGCCTTGACCAGGCGTTGGGCCTGCCCAGTGGCGAGGAATGCGTCGCCCGCCTGAACATTATCATGTCCGAGAGCGAGATCGGGTTCGAGCCCAACCGGTCGTCCATTGCGGGCAACCCGGAACAGACGATGGACCGCTTTGTGCGCGCCATGGCCGATTGCAGCGATTTCCAGATCGAGGCCGGGGGACATACCGATTCGCAGGGCTCGGAGGCGTTCAACGCCGAACTGTCGCGTTCGCGCGCGCAGGCCATCGTGTCGGCCATGGCCGAGGCCGGGATCAGGGTCGCGAACATGACCGCCCGCGGTTACGGCGAAAGCCGCCCCGTCGCCACCAACCAGACCGAGGAAGGCCGCGAGATCAACCGCCGGATCGAGTTCCGCCTGCTGTCCCCGCATCCGCTGGATGCGACCGGCCTGCCTGCCCCCGTCACCGTGTCGGGCGTCACCGGAGAGACCACTGAGCCCGATCCCGCCCCCGAACCCACACAGGGCCCGCAGCTGCCGCCGATGCAGGGGCCGGACCTGCCCGCCTCGACCGCGCAGATGCAGGGCCCGCAGCTGCCGCACAGCCGCGAGGCATCCGGCATGGTGCCGATGACCGTGGGTGTGGCCGAAGAGTTCCAGACGCTGGACGAACGCGAGGAAAACCTTAGGGTGCCCGTGCTGACGCCCGATGATGACACCCCCCGTCCCGGTCCCCGCCCCGACAGCGTCGCGGCCCGGTCCGGTGGCCAAGACGAAGCGACAGACGAATGAGCAGATCAGAATTCATCGCCGTGACCGCCCTGATCCTGTTCGGGGCCTTTGTCCTGGGCTGGATCGCCAGCTGGCTGGTGCATCGCGTGGCCCGCCCCGCGCGCGCCGACATGTCCGAGCTGGACCGCATGGCCCAGCAGCTGCACGAGGCTGAGGATCAGCGCGACGCCGCAACCGCCGCCCTGCAGGAGCGAGAGGCCGCGCTGACCGCGCGCTTGGCGGGCACCCAGGCCGAGCTGCGCGCGGCGATGGACGGGCTGCGCGACAGCCGCACCGAGGTCGAGGAATTGCGCGATTACATCGAGCAGGCGCTGGCGCGCCGATGACGCGCCAGTCTGCCCGGATCAGATCCCGGCGTCGATGATCGCCCGGGCCAGCACCGGCACGGTGTCGCGGTTCAGGCCCGCGATGTTCAGCCGCGAATCGCCCACCATATAGATGGCCGCATCGGTTTTCAGCTTGGCCACCTGTTCGGGCGTCGCGCCAAGGCGCGAGAACATGCCGCGATGGTGGCGGATAAAGTCGAACCGGTCGCTGCCCGACAGATCGCGCAGTTCCGCCGCCAGCTGGTCGCGCAGGCCCAGCATGGTGCCCCGCACCTCCTCCAGTTCGGCCGCCCAATCGGCGCGCAGGGCGTCGTCCATCAGGATGGTGCTGACGATGCGCGCGCCATGATCCGGCGGGAAGGAAAAGTTCTGGCGGTTCAGGAAGGCCATCGACCCCTGCGCCAGATCGCGGCCCTTGGTGTTGTCGGCCAGCGCGATCAGGATGCCCGTGCGTTCTCGATAGATGCCGAAGTTCTTGGAGCATGAGGCCGCGATCAGCACCTCGGGCAGGCTGCGGGCGACCAAGCGCGTCGCCTCGGCATCCGCGTCCAGCCCGTCGCCAAAGCCCTGATAGGCCAGGTCGATCAGCGGGATCGCGCCCGATTTTTCCAGGATCGCCACGACCTCGGACCATTGATCCAGGGTCAGGTTGGCGCCGGTCGGGTTGTGACAGCAGCCGTGCAGCAGGACGATGTCACCCTTGCCCGCCTGCGCAATATCGGCCTTCATGCCGTCGAAATCGACGCCGCGGGTTTCCGCGTCGAAATAGCGGTATTCGGTATAGGGCAGGCCCATGAAAGCCATGATCGACAGGTGGTTCGGCCAGGTCGGGTTCGACACGAACACCCGCACGCCCGGGTTGGCCAGCCGCGCCAGTTCCAGCGCCTGACGGATCGCGCCCGTGCCACCGACCGACGCGACCGAGGCCAGACGGTCCGCGGGCAGATCGCCCAGCACCATCGTGGCCAGCGCGTTGCGATAGTCGGCCTCGCCCGCCAGCCCGGTATAGGCCTTGGTGGTCTGCGTCTCCCAGATGCGCTGTTCGGCGGCCTTGACCGCACGCATGACCGGGGTGACGCCCTGCGGGTCCTTGTAGACGCCCACGCCCAGGTCGATCTTGCCCTGTCGGGTGTCGGCCTTGAACTCCTCGATCAGCATCAGGATCTTGTCGGGGCTTTGGGCTTTCAGGTCGGTCAGCATCAGGCGTCTCCGGTTGCGATGTTCAGGTCGGCGAAACTGCCCCATTCGGTCCAGCTGCCGTCGTAAAGCGAATGGTCGCGGTGGCCTGCCCGTTCCAGCGCAAAGGACAGGGCCGCCGCCGTCACGCCGCTGCCGCAGGTGGTGATGACCGGGCGCGACAGGTCGATGCCGGCGTCCGCAAAGGCCGCGCGGATCGCATCCGGCGCGATCATCGTGCCGTCGGTGTTGAACAGCCGGCCAAAGGGCAGGTTGCGCGACCCGGGGATGTGACCGGCGCGCAGGCCCGCGCGGGGTTCGGGCTGATCGCCCCGGAACCGTTCCGGGCTGCGCGCGTCCACGATCTGCGGAACGCCCAGCTTGCTGGCGGCGGCCACCTGCGTCACGTCGCGCACCAGGCCTGCCTGCCGCTGCACGGTGATGTGGCGGTCACGCATGACGGGGGGCATGTCCTCGGTCGCGCGGCCCTCGGCCAGCCATTTGGCCAAGCCGCCATCCAGCACGGCCACGTCGGTCTTGCCCATCAGCCGGAACGTCCACCACACGCGAAACGCGCTGCGCACGTCGGAATTGTCATAGATGACCACCTGATGCCCGTCGCCCACGCCCATCGCGCGCAACCGGCTGATGAACATTTCGGGCGGGGGGGCCATGTGCGGCAGGGTCGAGCGTTTGTCGCTGATCGCGTCGATATCAAGGAACCGCGCACCGGGGATGTGAGCGGCATCGTATTCCGCGCGTGCATCGCGGCCCGTGGCGGGCATGTGCCAG
The DNA here is from genome assembly GCF_001724535.1 of Paracoccus sp. SCN 68-21. Lineage (NCBI taxonomy): Bacteria > Pseudomonadati > Pseudomonadota > Alphaproteobacteria > Rhodobacterales > Paracoccaceae > Paracoccus > Paracoccus sp. SCN 68-21. Next base: position 26,351 of record NZ_MEES01000005.1, read on the forward strand.
CTGGCGTCAATGACGCGCAGATCGGGGTCGCCCAGATGCGCCGCCAGCCAGTCGGTCGAGACCAGTGTCTTCGGATCGTCCATGGCCCGCCCCCCTTGTTGCGCCGCGCCCCGATTTACAGGGGCGGGGGCGGGGCTGCAATGGCCTATCCCTGCTTCAGCAGGCGCGCCTTCTGACGATTCCAGTCGCGGGCGGCGCTGGTTTCGCGCTTGTCGTGGTTCTTCTTGCCCTTGGCGACGGCGATCTTCAGCTTCACGATGCCGCGGTGGTTGAAATACATCACCAGCGGAACCAGCGTCATCCCCTCGCGCGCGGTGGACTGCCACAGCCGGGCCAGCTCGCGTGATTTCACCAGCAGCTTGCGGCGGCGGCGTTCCTCGTGGCCGAACACGCCTGCCCGCGACAGGGCCGCGATATAGCTGTTGATCAGCCACAGCTCTCCGCCCTCGACCGAGGCGTAGCTTTCGGCGATGTTGGACTGTCCCACGCGCAGGGACTTGACCTCGGAGCCTGTCAGCATGATGCCCACCTCAAGATCGCTCTCGATGGCATAGTCGTACCGGGCGCGCCGGTTCTCGGCGATCACCTTGTAGTTCTTGCTGTCGTCATCCTTGGCCATGGCTGGTCAGATAGGCGCGGCGGGCGCCTGTGTAAAGGCATGCGTTGCGCAGCCGGGGCGCGTCGGGTTACCTCTGATGCAACAAAGGGGGGCCACGATGCGGCATGGCGGACAGATCCTGGTGCAGGCGCTGCGCGACAACGGCGTATGCCGGGTGTTCTCGGTTCCCGGAGAGAGCTTTCTGGCGGCGCTGGACGGGCTGCATGACAGCGGCATCGCCAATGTCGTCTGCCGCCAGGAGGGCGGCGCGGCCATGATGGCCGAGGCGGCGGGCAAGCTGACCGGCAGGCCCGGTGTGGCCTTTGTCACGCGCGGCCCCGGTGCCACCAATGCCAGCGCGGGCGTGCATGTCGCGCGCCAGGACAGCACGCCGATGATCCTGTTCGTGGGCCAGATCGCGCGCGGCGACACCGACCGCGAGGCCTTTCAGGAGGTCGATTACCGCGCCATGTTCGCGCCCCTGGCGAAATGGGTGGCCCAGATCGACGCGACCGACCGCATCGCGGAATACGTCGCCCGCGCGTTCCATGTCGCGATGTCGGGCCGCCCCGGCCCCGTGGTCCTGGCCCTGCCCGAGGACATGCTATCGGGCCGGTCCGACGCGCCCGACCTGCCGCCCGCGCGCCCGGCCCTGCCGCATGTGGCGCCGGATGCCGTGGCGGCGGTGGCCGCGGCCCTGGCCGGGGCCAGCCGCCCGCTGGTCGTGGCGGGGGGCAGCCAGTGGTCGCAGCAGGCCGCCGACGATCTGGGGCGGTTCGCGGCGGCGTGGGATCTGCCCGTGGCGGTGCCGTTCCGCCGGCAGGACCGGATGGACAACACCCTGCCGCATTACGTGGGCGATCTGGGCGTGGGCATGAACCCCGCCCTGGGGGCCGCGCTGCGCGAGGCGGATGTGATCGTGTCGCTTGGGTCGCGATTGGGGGACACGCTGACGGGGGGATACACGCTGATGGACCCGGCGCGGCCCCATGCGCGGGTGGTGATGGTCCATCCCGACCCCGACCAGCTGGGCGTGCTGTGGCGCGCCGATCCGGGCGTGGTCGCCGACCCGCGCCGGATGGTCGCCGCGCTGGCCGACCTGCCCGCCCCCGCCGCGTCCTGGAGTGCCTGGCGCGAACGGCTGCGCGCCTCGTATGAAGACTGGCAGCAGCCGCGCCCGACGCCCGGTCCGCTGCGGCTGGAATGCGTGATCGACTGGCTGGCGCGGAACCTGCCGCCCGATGCCATCGTGACCAATGGCGCGGGGAATTATGCGTCCTTCCTGCATCGCTATTACCGCTGGCGCTGCTATGGGACGCAGCTGGCGCCGACCTCGGGGTCGATGGGATACGGCCTGCCTGCCGCGATCTCGGCCAGCCTGGCGCGGCCCGACCGGATGACCGTCTGCCTGGCGGGCGACGGCTGCCTGCAGATGACCGTGAACGAGCTGTCGACCGCCGCCCAATATGGCGCGACCCCCATCGTCATCGTCGCCAACAACGGTCGCTATGGCACGATCCGCATGCACCAGGAGCGTCACTATCCCGGCCGCGTGTCGGGGACCGACCTGTTCAACCCTGATTTTGCGGCCCTGGCCCGCGCCTATGGCGGCCACGGAGAGCTGGTCGAACGCGATGCCGATTTCGCCCCCGCCTTCGAACGCGCGCGCCTGTCCGGCCGCCTGTCGGTGATCGAGCTGCGCCTGAACCCCGAGGCGCTGACCCCCGGCGCGACCCTGACCCAGACCCGCGATGCGGCCCTGGCGGCGCAGGCATGATTGCCGGCCCGCGCAACCTGATCACCGATGTGGCCGGGCTGCGCGTGGGTCACGCGCAGGATGCCACGCTGCGATCGGGGGTGACGGTGCTGACGGCGGATGCGCCCTTTGCGGCCTCGGTCCATGTGATGGGCGGTGCGCCGGGCACGCGCGAGACCGACCTGCTGGCCCCCGACAAGCTGGTGCCGGGCGTCGATGCGCTGACTCTCTCGGGCGGGTCGGCCTTTGGGCTGGCGGCCTGCGACGGGGTGATGGCGGCGCTGCATGCGGCGGGGCGGGGCTTTGCGGTGGGACCGGCGCGGGTGCCGATCGTGCCGGGGGCGATCGTCTTCGACCTGCTGAACGGCGGCGACAAGGCCTGGGACGCGAACCCCTATCCCGTGCTTGGGGCGGCGGCCTGGACGGCGGCAGGCGCCGATTTCGCCATCGGCACGGCGGGCGCGGGCTGGGGCGCGCTGACCGGCACGCTGAAGGGCGGGGTCGGCTCGGCATCGGCGGTGCTGGAGGGGGGCGCGACCGTGGGGGCGCTGGTCGTCGTCAACGCACTGGGACAGGCGACCGTCGGCGATGGCCCGCATTTCTGGGCCGCCCCGTGGGAGCTGGGGTCCGAATTCGGGGGGCTGGGCCTGCCGGACCGCTTTCCGGCCGCTCATGAACCCTCGCCCGCCAAGCGCATGGGCGAGGCCACCACCATCGCCATCGTCGCGACCGATCTGCCGATGGACAAGGCGGGCCTGCAGCGGCTGGCCGTCGCCGCGCATGACGGCATGGCCCGCGCCCTGGTGCCCAGCCACACGCCGCTGGACGGCGATCTGGTCTTTGCGCTGTCCACCGGCGCGCGGGTGCCGGTCGATGCGGTGGGGGATGCCTTTGCCCTGGGTCACGCGGCATCCTGCGTTCTGGCGCGGGCGATTGCGCGGGCCGTCCATGCCGCGACCCCGCAGCCCGGCGATCTGCAGCCCTGCTGGCGCGACCGTTTCGCATAGGAAAAGGGCGGCGCGACCTGCGCACCGCCCCCGAGAGATCGCCAAGAGGGACAGCTCAGCGATTGGAGGTGCAACGCCAAAGGCGCCCGCCGGTTGCGCCCGTCCGTTCACATTCGCGGCATCGGCTGCGCTTTGACTTCCCCCTGCCGGGCATGGTCTCATGGCCCGACGCAATCACCCCGAGGATGCCATGACCGATCACCAGACCGACCTGAAAAGCCTGCTCAGCGATCCGTCGCTGCTGGAGACCCGTGCCTTCGTCGCGGGCGAGTGGGTCGATGCCGATGACGGCGCGACATTCGAGGTCAGGAACCCCGCCCGCGGCGACGTCATAGCCCGCGTCGCCGATGTGGGACGCCCCGAGACCGCCCGCGCCATCGACGCCGCCGCCGCTGCCATGAAGGATTGGGCCGCGCGCCCGGCCAAGGAGCGCGCCCAGGTGATGCGCAAATGGTTCGACCTGATGATGGCCAATCAGACCGACCTGGGCACCATCCTGACCGCCGAACAGGGCAAGCCCCTGGCCGAGGCCAAGGGAGAGATCGCCTATGGCGCCAGCTTCATCGAATGGTTCGGAGAGGAGGCCAAGCGCGTCTACGGAGAGACCATTCCCGGCCATCAGACCGACAAGCGCATCAGCGTCATCCGCCAGCCCATCGGGGTCGTGGGCTCGATCACGCCGTGGAATTTCCCGAACGCGATGATCGCGCGCAAGGCGGGCCCGGCGCTGGCCGTCGGCTGCGGCTTTGTCGCGCGGCCCGCGACGGAAACGCCGCTGTCGGCGCTGGCCATGGCGGTGCTGGGCGAACGCGCGGGCCTGCCCAAGGGCATCCTGTCGGTCGTTCCATCCTCGCGCGCCAGCGACATCGGCAAGGAGTTCTGCGAGAACCATCTGGTGCGCAAGCTGACCTTCACCGGCTCGACCGAGGTGGGCCGGGTGCTGCTGCGCCAGGCCGCCGATCAGGTCATGAAATGCAGCATGGAGCTGGGCGGCAACGCGCCCTTTATCGTCTTTGACGACGCCGATCTGGATGCCGCGGTCGAGGGCGCGATGGCATCGAAATTCCGCAACAACGGCCAGACCTGCGTCTGCGCCAACCGCATCTATGTGCAGGCCGGGGTCTATGACGCCTTTGCCGAAAAGCTGGCGGCGGCGGTGGACAAGCTGTCGGTCGGCGACGGGTTGCAGGACGGCACCACCACCGGCCCGCTGATCAACGAAAAGGCCGTGGACAAGGTCCGCGACCACATCCGCGACGTGCTGGAGGGCGGCGGTCAGGTGCTGACCGGCGGCAAGCCGATGGAGGGGCTGTTCTTTCAGCCCACCGTCGTCACCGGCGTCACCCGCGCCATGAAGGTCGCGACCGAGGAGACCTTTGGCCCGCTGGCGCCCCTGTTCCAATTCGACACCGAGGAGGAGGCGGTCAAGGCCGCCAACGACACCATCTTTGGCCTGGCCTCGTATTTCTATGCCCGCGACATAGGCCGCATCACCCGCGTCCAGGAGGCGCTGGAATACGGCATCGTCGGCGTGAACACCGGCCTGATCTCGACCGAGGTCGCGCCCTTTGGCGGGGTCAAGCAGTCGGGCCTGGGCCGCGAAGGCAGCCATCACGGATTGGAGGACTATCTGGAGATGAAGTATATCTGCCTCTCGGTGTGACATTTTCGCAGGGCCTGCGGGAACCCCGGACGAAAGACGACGTTGCGATGCCAGAAGGTGCCGACCGACAGGGTCGGCCAAGGTCTTAAGGAGAGTAACATGGGCTGGCTTGCAGCAATCATCGTCGGGGGCATTGCCGGTTGGCTTGCCGAGCAATTCATGAAGTCCAACATGGGTCTTCTGGCGAACATCCTTCTGGGGATCGTCGGTGCGGTTCTGTTCAACTTCATCTTCGGCTCGCTTCTGGGCCTGTACGCTGCGGGCGCAAGCTTCAGCTTTGCCTATCTGCTGGCCGGCTTTGTCGGCGCGTGCATCCTGATCGCCATCGCGCGTGCAGTGCGCGGCCGCGCCTGATCGCAAGACCGGTCGTGTTTGGGGCCGCGTCGGGGAAACCCGGCGCGGCCTTCTTCATAACCGCCCGCAAGGCAGGCCGGTTGCCTGACCGACAGGCGGCATCCACGCCATAAAAAAGGCCGGGCAAATCGCCCGGCCTTTTGCATCATGATGCGTGGGGATCAGCGGCGGCGGCCCTGACCCTCGTCCTCATCATCCTCGTCATCCGTATCCGGCAGGTTGAAGAACGTGTCCTTGTCCAGCTCCCGCTCGGGCTTGTCCTCGTCGCGCGACAGGCTGAAATTCTCCAGTCCCGCGATCGAGCTGGGCAGGCGCGGCTCGTCCGACATGGCCAGCGAGGTTTCGGTGCTGACCAGCTTGCGGCGTTCGTCGTCGGTCATCACGCCACCCTCGGCGGCCTTCTTCTTGGCGGCCTTCTGGACGGCGGCGTCCAGCTCGGTCTGGCGGCACAGGCCCAGGGCGACCGGGTCGATCGGCTGGATGTTCTGGCTGTTCCAATGCGTGCGCTCGCGGATCGACGCGATCGTGGGCTTGGTCGTGCCGACCAGCTTGGCGATCTGCGCATCGGCCAGCTCCGGGTGGAACTTGACCAGCCACAGGATCGCGGCGGGGCGGTCCTGACGCTTGGACAGGGGGGTATAGCGCGGGCCGCGACGCTTCTCCTCACCCTCGGATGCGGGGTTGTGCTTCAGACGCATGCGATAGATCGGGCTGCCTTCGGCGCGCTTGATCTCTTCGGGGTCCAGCTGGTTGGATGCGATCGGGTCGAAACCCTTGACGCCCGCGGCCACGTCGCCATCGGCGATGCCCTGGACCTCAAGCTCGTGCAGACCGCAGAAATCGCCGATCTGCTTGAAGCTGAGCGTCGTGTTGTCGACCAGCCAGACGGCGGTGGCCTTGGCCATCAGCGGCTTGCTCATGTCAGTCTCCTTCGCGTGTCTCTTGGTCCCGAACATGGGGGTGAGGGCCGGAAAAACGGCTTCGGCTTGCGCCATTCCTCGTTTTCGGGGGGAATTGGCAGGTCATATACCGATTTCAGGGGCCGGGGAAAAGAGGATTCGCACGATTGTCCGATGCGCGCGCGCGCAGGCGTCGCTATTGTGGCAGGATGCGCATCCTGATCCTGTCTCTGGCTATCCTTTTGTCCCCCCTGGCTTTGGCGGCCCGCGACGTGGCCGGGCGGTTCGATTACTATGTCCTGGCGCTGTCCTGGCAGCCCGCCTGGTGCACCCGGACCGGCGACGGACGCGATGCGCCCGAATGCCGCGCAGGCACCGGGCGCGATTTCACCACCCACGGATTATGGCCGCAATACGAACGCGGCTGGCCGCAGGATTGCACCACGTCCGAACGCGACCCCGCGCGCCGCGAGACGGCGTCGATGGAGGATATCATGGGGTCGGGCCGCCTGGCCTGGCACCAATGGCAAAAGCACGGGCGCTGCACCGGCCTGTCTGCGGCCGATTACTATGACGCGACCCGGCGCGCGACGGCGGCGATCACCATTCCTGCCGTCTTCGACGACCTGGCGCGCACCATTACCCTGCCCCCAACCGTGATCGAAGAGGCGTTCCTGGAGGCCAATCCCGACCATGAGGCCGACGGCATCACCGTCATCTGCCGCGACGGCGCGCTGACCGAATTGCGCATCTGCCTGACGCGAGACCTGGAACCGCGCGCCTGCGCCCCTGACGTGCGGCGCGACTGCAGCCAGCCGCGCCTGCTGATGGAGGCGGTGCGCTAGCCCGCCACCTTCAGGACGATCTTGCCGATATGGTCGCTGCTTTCCATGCGGCGGTGGGCGTCGGCGGCCTCGGCCAGGGCGAGTTCTCTGTCGATGGTGACGGCCACCGACCCGGCGGCGATCATCGGCCACAGCTGCTTGCGCAGGGCGTCGGCGATCTCGGCCTTGGCGACGTCGGATTGCGGGCGCAGGGTCGATCCGGTGATCGTCAGGCGGTTCACCATGATCTGGGCAAAGTTCAGCTCGACCTTGGGGCCTTCCAGAAAGGCGATCATGACCAGCCGCCCGTCCTGGGCCAGCGACTTGATGTTGCGGGGGATATAGCTGCCGCCGACCATGTCCAGGATCAGGTCGGCGCCGCCCGCCTCGGCCAGGATCTTGGTGAAATCCTGGGTCTTGTAATTGATGGCCGTTGCGCCAAGCGCCGTGATGGCCGCGCATTTGTCATCGCTGCCCGCAGTGGCAAAGACGCGCGCCCCCAGGGCCCGCGCGATCTGGATCGCCATCATCCCGATGCCGGAGGTGCCGCCATGGACCAGGAACCGCTCTCCTCCGGTCAGGCCGCCGCGCTGCACCACGTTCGACCAGACGGTGAAGGCCGTTTCCGGCAGGCAGGCCCCCTCGCGCAGGGACAGGCCCTTGGGGATGCGCAGCGCGTGATCGGCGTGGCAGACCGCGTATTCGGCATAGCCCCCGCCCGGCAGCAGGGCGCAGACCTGCTCGCCCTTCTTCCAGCGGGTGACGCCCGCGCCCAAGCCCACAATCTCGCCCGAGGCCTCCAGCCCCGGCAGGTCGGAGGCGCCTGGCGGGGGCGCATAGCTGCCCGCGCGTTGCAGCACGTCGGGGCGGTTCACGCCCGCATAGGCGATCTTGATCAGGATCTGATCGTGGCAGGGCACCGGTACGGGCCGGGTGGTGGCGCGCAGCTGATCGGCGGCGCCGGGGGTGGCGATCTCGATCGCGGTCATCTGGTCGGGGAACATCGTCTCTCCTCAGCGGCTACGGCCGGGCAGGGCGCGGTCGCGCGGCGCGCGCACCCAGCCAAAGGCCGCACGGGTCAGGCGGCCCGCACCGGGCAGCTTGCCCAGGCTGGCCTTCAGCGTCTCGATGGACATGACGCCGTCGATGCGGCGGTCGATGAAGGCGCGCGTGTCGGCCCGCCCCTCGGACTCGTCGCCCAGCCAGAACAGCACCGTGGCCGAAATCACCGCCGTCAGCGTGGCGCGTTTCGAATACCAGTTCACGTCCTGCGACCGGTCGCCCAGACCCGTCCAGATGACGTCCGCCGTCTCCCAGATCAGGCGCGCGGCCAAGGTCGCGTTCTGCGGCAGGGCCAGCGTGGACGCGCCCGCGCGCACCAGTTCGGGGTCCGACAGCTGCAGTCTGCGCCACACGGCCTCGGCCACGCGGTCGCGGAACCGGCCCTCGGGCGGGGTCTCGGACAGCGCCTGGCGCAGGGCCGCGTCGGCGCGACGATGATAGGCCGCGGCCAGCCCGGCGCCGCCCTGGGGGAACAGCACCCGGACCAAGGCCGCGTCCATGCCGATGTCGCGGGCGCCGGCCGCCAGGGCCAGGTCGTTCATCCCCTCGAAGGCAACATGGATCAGCGCGGCATCCAGAAGCGCGTCTCGGTCGGTCTGGGTCATGCATACCTCGTCTGGACAAATGCGCCCGGCTTTGTTAGGGGGACGCTTCCTGCAATCTATCAACTCTAACCTAGGAAGGTGGTGACAACCACATGCAGGTCAATGTTCGCGACAACAACGTCGAACAGGCGCTCCGTGCTCTGAAGAAAAAACTTCAGCGCGAAGGTGTCTTCCGCGAAATGAAGCTCAAGCAACATTTCGAGAAGCCGTCGGTCAAGAAAGCCCGTGAAAAGGCCGAGGCCGTTCGCCGTGCCCGCAAGCTGGCCCGTAAAAAGGCACAGCGCGAAGGCGCGCTGTAAGACGACGCGATCTTGTGTCATTTGAAAACCCCCGCGGCGCCATGCCGCGGGGGTTTTCTCGTTCAATGGGACGATCCGGTCGATCAGCCCTCGCTGTCAGAGCCGCCATCCGATTCGCCACCATCCGAATCAGAGCCACCATCGGTGTCGGAGCCGCCATCTGCGCCTCCGTCAGCGTCACCGTCCGCGCCGCCATCGGCATCGCCGCCAGCATCCGTGCCCGTATCGGCGCCGGTATCGGCATCCGCGCCATCGGTGTCGGCACCCGCATCATCCGCGTCCGTGGCGTCGGTGCCGGTCCCCGACTGGCTGCCGGTCGCAGCACCGGTGATGTCGCCCGCGGACGAGCCTTCGGCATCGCGGCGCGTCTCGACCCCGTCAACTGATACCAAGCGCGCGTTGGCCGTGCTGTAGACCAGCTCGATCGGCACGCCGGCGCGCTGCGCGGTGATGGTCAGGATCGGGCCTTCGCGCTGGATGTAGATGTCGGAATAGCCCTGCGCCGAAAGGGTTTCGGCGATGGTCTCATAGTTCTCGATGCTTTCCAGCCGCGGATAGTCGCCCTCCAGGACGAAGCCCTGGGACGGTTCCTCCTGCAAGGCGGCGTCGGGAACGATCACGGTCGTTCCGGCGGGCGTCTCGACCTGCGTGGTCTGGGCGATGGCGGTGGTGGCCAGCAGGCTGGCCGCGGCGATCTGAGTGCCCACAAGCAGGGCCTTGAACGGAGTCTTCAGCATGGTGCATCTCCTGATGGGTTCTGGCTGCATAACGCGCCAGACGCCGTCAGGGGTCCGCGGGCGACCCTCAGACCGGAATCGCGGTCGTGCGGAACACCGTGCGCAGCGCGAAACTGGAATGCATCTGCGCCACGCCGGGCAGGCGCGACAGGTGCTGGCGGTGGATGCGGGCGAAATCATCCGTATCCTCGACCACGATCTTGAGCAGGTAATCGGCAGTGCCCGCCATCAGATGGCATTCCAGCACATCGGGAATCGCCCGCACGCCGCGCTCAAAGGCGTCCAGGACCTCGTCGGCCTGACCGGACAGGGTGATCTCGACAAAGACGGTCGTCTGGCGGCGCAGCGCGCGCGCATCCAGCAGCGCGACATAGCCCGCGATCACGCCCGCCTCCTCCAGCCGCTGCACGCGGCGGTGACAGGCCGAGGGCGACAGATGCACCCGGAGCGCCAGTTCGGCATTGCTGATTCGCCCCTCCTTCTGAAGGAGCGACAGGATTCGGCGGTCTATTGCGTCAAGGTCGGCCATGCGGGCAGATTCTTCGAACAGTGCCGCCGATGCCAGCGGATTCTTCGCCGCCGGGGCCGCGATCCGACCCATCTTCGCAGCACCTTGCGGCAGGGCGATGTCAGGATGGACGAAACGGTAAGGGACGACGCCATGAAGATCGGATGCCCGAAGGAGGTCAAACCGCAGGAATTCCGCGTGGGCCTGACGCCCGCCGCCACCGCCGAGGCCGTGGGCCGGGGCCATGAGGTCATCGTCCAGACCGGCGCCGGAGAGGGCGCTGGCTTTGAGGATGCCGACTATCAGGCCGCGGGCGCGACCATCGCCGCGGACGCCGCCGCCGTCTTTGACGCGGCAGAGCTGATCATCAAGGTCAAGGAACCGCAGCCCGCCGAGCGCAAGATGCTGCGCAAGGGCCAGATCCTGTTCACCTATCTGCATCTGGCGCCCGACCCGGACCAGACCCGCGACCTGCTGGACAGTGGCGTGACCGCCATCGCCTATGAGACCGTGACCGATGCGCGTGGCGGCCTGCCCCTGCTGGCGCCGATGTCCGAGGTCGCGGGCCGTCTGGCCCCGCAGGTCGGGTCCTGGGCGCTGCAAAAGGCCAATGGTGGGCGCGGCGTGCTGATGGGCGGCGTGCCGGGCGTGCGGCCCGCGAATGTCGTGGTGATCGGCGGCGGGGTCGTGGGCACGGCCGCCGCGCGGGTCGCCGTGGGGATGGGCGCGAACGTGACGGTCATGGACCGGTCGGTCCCGCGCCTGTCCTATCTGGACGACGTGTTCATGGGCCGCCTGACCACGCAATTCGCCAGCGCCGCAGCCACCGCCGAGATCATCCAGACCGCCGACATGGTGATCGGCGCGGTGCTGATCCCCGGCGCCGCCGCGCCCAAGCTGATCACCCGCGACCAGCTGTCCACCATGCGCCCAGGCGCGGTGCTGGTCGACGTGGCGATCGATCAGGGCGGCTGTTTCGAGACCTCGCGCGCGACCACGCATCACGACCCGATCTATGAGGTCGACGGCATCGTGCATTACTGCGTGGCGAACATGCCGGGGGCCGTGGCGCGGACCTCGACCCAGGCCCTGGGGAACGTGACCATGCCGCATCTGCTGGCCCTCGCCGACAAGGGCTGGCGCCGCGCGCTGAGCGATGACGCGCATCTGCGCGCGGGCCTGTCCACGCATGAGGGGCAGCTGACCTCGCCCCCGGTGGGCGAGGCCCTGGGCCTGGACGCGGTCACGCCCGAGGCCGTGCTGGGGCTGTGACCCCTCAAACGGGGTTGGCGCGATCCGCCAGCAGGTCGCGGATCTGCGCCAGCAGCTCCTCCTGGCTGGGGCCTGTGGGGGCCACGGCCTCCTTGGCCTCCTCCTCGCGCTTGACGGTGCGCTGCAGGCGGTTGACGCCCTTGACCAGCAGGAACACCGCCCAGGCCACGATCAGAAAGTTCAGCACCGCCATGGCAAAGGCGCCATAGGCAAAGATCGCCGCGCCCGAATCGCGCGCGACCGCCAGGCTGGCCCCGTCGGCGACGGTGCCGGACAGCACCACGTATTTGTCGGTGAAATCGATGCCGCCGGTCATCAGGCCCAGGATCGGGTTGATCAGGTCCACGACCAGCGAATTGACGATGGCCGTGAAGGCCGCGCCGATGATGATGCCCACGGCAAGGTCGATGACATTGCCGCGCGCGATGAAAGTCTTGAATTCCTGAATCATGACGCCCTGTCCCCGTGATGCGCGACGTTCGGTCGCGCCCCGATCCTGCGGCCACGGGCGGGGAAAATCAATCGCGCCCGGCAGCGGCTGCCGGGCGCGACGGCGTCATTCGGCGGGTGCGGCCTCGGCCAGTTTTTCGTCGATGACGGCCTTCATGCTGTCCCAGGCCTGGTTCGGCACCTTGTCGCCGCCGATGATGAAGGTCGGCGTCGCCTCGACCCCGTCGGCGGTGGCATTGGCCTGGAAGGTCGCGATCAGCTGTTCGACCTTGGCGGTGTCGTTCCAGCAGGCGGTCATCTGATCCTCGGTCATTCCGGCCTTGAGGCCGATGCGGCGCAGGTTCGACGCGATCTCGTCGCCCGAACCGCCGGCCAGCCAGGTCTGCTGCTCATCGAACAGCATGCCCGACACGGGATAGAATTTCTCGTCCCCGCCGCAGCGCGCCAGGATGCCGGCCCACAGGCCCGGCTGGTCGAAATAGACGTCGCGCTGCACGAAGCGGACCAGGCCCGTGTCGATATAGTCGGCCTTCAGCTGCGGATAGACATCGGTGTGGAAATTCGCGCAATGCCCGCAGGTATAGCTGACATATTCGATGATGGTCAGCGGCGCGTCCTCGGCCCCCAGGGCGATGTCTGGCAGGGTCTCGGGCGTGGCGTCCTGCGCCAGGGCGGGGGCGGCCAGGGTCAGGGCAATCGCGGTCGCGGCAGAGCGGAGATACATGGAAGGTCCTTTCAGGTCGGGCATGGGGGTCAGGTCCGGCGGCTGGCGACGTTCAGCGCCAATTGCGCCATGGCCTGCGCCAGGGTCGGGTCAGAGAATTGCGCCGCCACGCCCTGTGCCTGCGCCACGACGGCGGGGTCGGGGGCCTTGGGCGCGCGGGGGGCATGGGCAAAGGCCGCATGCCCTTCGGCAAAGCCGCTGGCGGCGGTTTGGGTCAGGGTGATCCGGCTGACCGCGTTATAGCCGTAACAGGCGTTCACCCGGTCGCGCAGCTGCGGCAGCTGCATCTCGACCATGGGGGCCATGGGGCCGGTGGTCAGCAGGGTCAGCGTGGCGCCGAAGCCGCTGCGGGCGTGGCTGATCTTGACCGGGCGCGTGACGGCGGCCAGCTGGGGACCAGCGATCTCGGACCAATGGGTCAGCAGGCGGGTGACGGCGAAACCCCGCCCCTCGGCCGCCTTCTGGACCCGGTCGGCCAACAGCGTGGCCGCCGCCTGAAAGCCGCGGCTGCGGCGACGGGGCGTGGTCTGGAAGGGTCGGGACGGGTGGGCCATGGCCGCCTTTGCTGCTATCACGCGCCCATCCTTAGCCAGCCATCCCCCCGGATGAAAGCGCGCCCTTCTGCAAAGGCCCACATAATTGCGTGAAAGCAAGGTGATCGCCCCCGACCTGCTGGACTGGTATGACCGCCACGCCCGCACCCTGCCCTGGCGCGTCCCGCCGGGCGAGCCGCCCGCCGACCCCTATCGCGTCTGGCTGTCCGAAGTGATGCTGCAGCAGACCACCGTGGCGGCGGTCAAGGCGTATTTCCTGCGCTTCACCGCGCTGTGGCCCACGGTTCAGGCGCTGGCCGGGGCCAATGACGCGGCGGTGATGGCCGAATGGGCGGGCCTTGGCTATTACGCCCGCGCCCGCAACCTGCTGGCCTGCGCCCGCGCCGTGACCGCAATGGGCGGGTTTCCCGACACGCGCGCGGGCCTGCAGGCGCTGCCCGGCATCGGGGCCTATACCTCGGCCGCGATCGCGGCGATCGCCTTTGGCCGGCCCGAGACGGTGGTGGACGGCAATGTCGAACGGGTGGTGTCGCGGCTGTTCGCGGTCCAGACGCCCCTGCCCCGCGCGAAGCCGGAACTGGTGGCGCTGGCGGACACGCTGACGCCGCAGGCCCGGCCCGGCGATTACGCGCAGGCGATGATGGATCTGGGCGCGACCATCTGCACGCCGCGCAGCCCGGCCTGCGTGATCTGCCCGCTGCAGGCGGTCTGCGACGCCCGCGCGCAGGGCATCGCGGCCGAACTGCCCCGCAAGACGCCAAAACCGGCGAAACCGCTGCGTCAGGGCACCGTCTGGCTGGCGCGGCAGGGAGGCGCCCTGCTGCTGGAGCATCGCCCGCCGCAGGGGCTGTTGGGCGGCGTCCTGGCCTTTCCCTCGGCCGGGTGGGACGGGCGCGACCTGCCGCCGCCGGGGCCTGCGGATTGGCGCGATCTGGGGGCGGTGCGGCATGTGTTCACGCATTTCACCCTGGATCTGACGGTCCTGTTGGGCGATCTGACCGGCAACCCCACGCGGGGGGAACTGACCCCCCTGCGGCAGATCGACCGCGAGGCCCTGCCCGGCCTGATGCGCAAGGTCTGGGATATGGCGCAACCCGCGCTGCGCGGCTAGCATTCGGGGCATGAGCGACTCATCCCCCCTGCCGTCTGCGGCTCCGTTCTGGCTGTCCGTGGCGCTGATCCCGCTGATCGCACTGGCGGCGTGGCAGGGCGGGGCGTGGTGGGCGCTGGTGCCGCTTTATGCCTGGTATCTGACCACCGCGCTGGACGGGGTGCTGGGCCTGAACGAGGCCAATCCCGACCCCGAGACCGCCCCCGACCAACTGTTCTGGCACCGCGCCGTGACGCTGATCTGGTTCCCGCTGCAGATCACCGCGATCATGGCCTGCGTCTGGCTGGCGGGGCGCACGGATCACCTGCCGGGCTGGGAATCGGTCGGGCTGTTCTTTGCCCTGGGGGTCGTGTCGGGCAGCGTGGGCATCGTCTATGCCCATGAATTGCTGCATCAAAAATCCCCGGCTGAACGCTGGCTGGGCGATCTGCTGCTGTCCTCGGTGCTGTATTCGCATTTCCGGACCGAACATCTGCTGGTGCATCATTCCTGGGTCTCGACCCCGCGCGATGCGGTCTCGGCCCGCTATAACGAGGGGTTCTACCGGTTCTTCTGGCGGGTGCTGACCGACGGGCCGCGCAGCGCATGGGCGGCCGAGACGCGGTTTCTGGCCCGCGCGGGCCGCAGCCCCTGGGACCGGCGCAACCCCTTCTGGCGCTACGCTGCGCTGCAGGGGATGATGCTGGTCGCCGCGCTGGCCCTGGGTGGGTGGACGGGGCTTTTGCTGTTTCTTTTCCAGGCCTTCATCGCCGTCTGGCAGCTGGAGCTGACCAATTACGTCGAACATTACGGCCTGTCGCGCAAGCATCTGGGCGAGGGCCGATACGAGCCCGCCCGCCCGCGCCACAGCTGGAACGCCAGCCACACCGCGACCAACTGGCTGCTGATCAACCTGCAGCGCCATTCCGACCACCACACCAAGCCCGACCGCCGCTTCCCGCTGCTGCAGACCTATTCCGAGGACGAGGCTCCGCAGCTGCCGATGGGCTATCCGGCCATGACCATGCTGGCGATGGTGCCGCCTTTGTGGCGGCGGCGGATGAACCCCCGGGTGCGCGCCTGGCGCAAGCGGTTCTACCCCGAGATCACCGACTGGGCCCCCTATACGCGGGGCGATCTGCCCATGCCGCGCAACGCTCTCTGACGCGCAACGCGCGGGGGCCCTGTGATGCGCAACGCGCGGTGATGCAGGGGCGGTCCCGCAACAGCGGCCGCGACACCCTGCAATTGCTGGCGATTCGGGTGCACGGGGGATGCACCGGACAGGCACCGTGCGTGCACAGGGCGTACACCGCTTGCGTGCATCACCTTCATGGTTCGTCAACCATGAAGGTAGATTCCCGCCCAGATCGCCCGGGCGACGCTTGCCCGGCCGTGGGCGGCTGAGGCATTCTGTCACAAGCCAAGGAGAGCGCGATGACCGACCAGCCGACCCTGCCGGATGCCGACCGGCACCCCGCCCCGGACGAACCGATCGGCTATCTGCTGTATCGCAGCGTGGCCCGGCCGGGGCTGGATCAGGACGACCTGGATCGGATCTTGGAACGGTCGCGGCGTTGGAACCGGTCGGTCGGCCTGACAGGCTGTCTGCACCACGAAGACGGCATGTTCTTTCAGTGGATCGAGGGGCCACGCCCCCGGCTGTTCCAGCTGCTGGAATGGCTGCGCGACGATGACCGGCACGTCAATGTGACGGTTCTGGATCAGGGCCAGCTGTCCAAACGCCTGTTCGATGACTGGGAGATGCGGTTTTCCGACCGGCAGGTGGCATCGCTGCTGGACTGGCTGGCGGCGCGGCGCGACCGGCCTGATACGGGCGACGCGCAGGGCGTGGCGGATTTCATGCGCACCCTGCGCTGACGCAGCGGCGCCTGTCGCGCATGAAAAAACCCCGCCATGCGGACATGGCGGGGCAAGGTGGTCCGGCCCGCAGGGTCGCGGGCGCGGACTGGCGAAAGAATGGGGTCAGTTCGGGCGGGGGGCGTCACCCTCCATCTCGGCGCGGATCTGCTGGCGCAGGATGTCCAGGGGGATCATCTTGCCCTCGCGCCGGAAATGCCAATAGGTCCAGCCGTTGCAGCTGGGCGCGCCCTCCAGCGCGGCGCCGACCTGATGGATCGAGCCCTTGACGTCATTGCCGATCAGGCTGCCATCGGCGCGGACCTTGGCCTTATGGCGGTTGCCCAGGGAATACAGCTCCTCTCCCGGGCGCAGCATGCCGCGTTCGATGACCTGGCCGAACGGGATGCGCACCTCGGCGCGTTTGGCGCGCGTGGTGGCGATGGCGTCGGCGTCCAGACGGCGGACGCGGGACAGGCGGCGGGTGGCGACCTCGCGATAGGTCTCCTCGCGCTCGATGCCGATATAGTCGCGGCCCAGCATCTTGGCGACGGCGCCGGTGGTGCCGGTGCCGAAGAACGGGTCCAGCACCACGTCGCCCGGATTGGTCGTGCCCAGGATCACCCGGTGCAGCAGCGATTCGGGTTTCTGCGTCGGATGCGCCTTGTCGCCCGCCGCGTCCTTCAGCCGTTCGCCGCCGTTGCAGATGGGCAGCACCCAGTCGCTGCGCATCTGGATGCCTTCGTTCAGCGACTTCAGCGCCTCATAGTTGAAGGTGTATTTCGACGATTCCGATTTCGCGGCCCAGATCAGCGTCTCATGCGCGTTGGTCAGCCGCTTGCCACGGAAATTCGGCATGGGGTTCGACTTGCGCCAGATGACGTCGTTCATGATCCAGAAGCCCTGATTCTGGATCTCGGCGCCGACGCGAAAGATGTTGTGATAGCTGCCGATCACCCAGATCGCGCCGTTCGGTTTCAGCAGGCGGCGGGCGGCGGCCAGCCAATCGCGGGTGAAGGCGTCATAGGTGGCAAAGCTGGAAAACTGGTCCCAATGGTCATCGACCGCATCGACCTTGGAATTGTCGGGACGGTGCAGATCGCCCTTCAATTGCAGGTTGTAGGGCGGGTCGGCAAAGATCAGGTCCACGCTGCCCTCGGGCAGGCTGTTCATGATCTCGATGCAGTCGCCGCCCAGAATCTGGTTCAGCGGTAAGGGCCGCGCGGAATCCGCGCGTTTTTCCTTGGTTTTCGTCATGCTCTGCCTTTGGGGAATGCCGACTTTTGCCGGTCTGGTATCCCCCAAAGATGAGTCAGAAGTGATTCGGCGTCAATTTCTTTTTCGAATCAGAGTGTTACGGTTTCAGCTTTACACAAGATATTGTGGACGGGCTTGAAGGACCGCCTATGATGTGGGGTTATCCCCAGATCTAGCAGCGCGCGTTTATGCGCGGGCGTGGGGTAACCGGCATTCACATCCCAGCCATATCCGGGGTGCTGTTGCGCCAAATCCACCATGATGCGGTCGCGCAACACCTTGGCCACGATGGAAGCCGCCGCGATCGACAGGCAGCGCGCATCGCCCTTGACCACGGCCTGGGCGGGCAGGGTCAGGTCGCGGGGCAGCATGTTGCCGTCGATCAGCACATGGCAGGGCGTCTGGCGCAGACCCGCCAGCGCGCGGCACATGGCGACATGGCTGGCGCGCAGGATGTTCAGGACGTCGATCTCGGGCGGGTCGACATGGGCGACGGACCAGTCGCAGGTCGCCATGATCTGCGCGGCCAGCGCCTCGCGCCGGGCGGCGGTCAGGGCCTTGCTGTCGTTCAGGCCGGGGGGGATGGCCGTGGGGTCCAGGATCACCGCCGCCGCCGTCACGGGTCCGGCCAGCGGGCCGCGGCCGACCTCGTCCACGCCGGCGATCAGGCGCGCGCCACCATCCAAGGCGGCCTGTTCCAGCGCGTAATCGGGCATCAGGCGGTGATCCGCACGGCGGGGATGGTGATTTCCTGCAGGTTGGTGCCGGTGCCCTCGCGGTCCACGACCAGGAAATCGGCGGCGCGGTCCAGGGGCGTCAGGACGCCGTGCCAGACATTCGCGTTCAGGTTCACGCCGGTCCCGGCGGGCACCAGAAAGGCGCGCAGGGGGCCGGGCTGTCCGTCCCGGTCCGGGGCCACGACGGACAGCCAGGGGTCGGCGCCCAGGGGCATGAAGGCCTGCGAGCCCAGGGGGTGCCGCTCCAGCAGGGTGCAGTCATAGGGCAGGCTGACGGGGTCGCTGCGGAAGATGCTGATGATCGCCTCTCCACCGCCGCGTTCGACGGTGGCCAGGGCGTGGTGACGCTCGCAGCGGCCCGCATTGATCATGCGGTCGGGCGTGGCGCGGGGGGTCAGCACCTGGCCGAAGGGGGCGAAGGCTGCGGCGGTCAGGGGTTCGATGCGGATCTGGGTCATGGCCCGCCTTTTAGCGCAGCGCCGCCAGCCCGTCGAGGATCAGCCGGTGCAGCGCCCTGCGCGCGGCGGGGTCGCGCAGATGGGCGGCCTCACGGCGGGCGGCCTGCGACATCGCTTGGCATTCGGCCGGATGGGCGCGGGCCCAGGCCAGCTTGCCCGGCAGGTCGGTCAGGTGGCGGGCGACGGGGATGTAATGGACCCAAGGCCGGAAGCGGCCGGAATAGAACACCTGCCAGCCGTCCTCCTCGGCCAGCAGAACGCCGTTCTGGTCCAGCCCCGCGATGAAGTTCGAGCCGTGGTCATAGCCGGTCATGCACAGCTGATAGCGATAGGCGCGGAAGTCGCGCGACCCCATGCGCGGGCGGCAATAGGGCGCGATCAGCGGGTCATCGGCGAAATGGCGGAAGGCATGGGCCAGCACGAGGCCTGCGTCGATGTCGGGGTCGTCCTGATGCGCGCGCAGGAAGGCCATGCGGTTGGTGCGGCACAGACCGGCCCATGCGGCGTTGCGGTCGGCGGGGGTGGCGGCCTCGGCCAGGCGGGCCAGCCAGACATGGCTGGCGGGGCCGGGCTTGACGCCCTCGCGCATCTCGGAGCCGGATATCATGCCGCGCCAGACCAGGCGGTCCTGTTTCTCCTCCCACGGGATGTCGTCGGGCGGCGCCGCCGGGTCGAAGCCCGGCAGGCCCACCGCGTGCTGGTCGGGCAGCGGCCACAGGACCGCGTTCACGGCGCCCGCGCGGCGGTTGTGGCACAGGACCGGGCGGTCCAACGCGTCGCCCTGGGGGCTGCCGAACCAGCGGCTGTCCTCCATGTCGATCCAGACCGGGTCGCGGCGGTCCAGGGACAGGATGTCGTTGATGACGCCCTCGGCCCGGATCAGCTTGAAGGGGCGGCCCTCGCGGGTCAGAGCCATGGGGCGGCCGCCGGGGGGCGTCACCAGGGTCATCTGGCGCGGCGCACCCTTGGCGTCGGTCACCGCGCCCCGCCCGGCCAGCGTGCCGTCCCAGTGGCAGGCAAAGCCCGACAGGCCGTCCGGGCCGCCCGCCGCATGGGGGTCCAGCCCCGCCAGGCAAAAGCGCGCGACATCGGCGGCCCAATCCTCGGGCGCGGTCAGGGTGTCGGGCAGATCGGCCAGCGCGCCCAGCCCCGCCATCGGGTCGGGCAGCGGCCAGCGCCTGCGCGGCAGGACCGGCAGGGCCAGGTCGGGCGCCAGCCGGGCGGCCAGATCGGCGGGGGTGGTGGCGGACAGGTCCAGCGTGATCAGGCGCGGATCGTCTGCGAACAGCACCCGCATCGCGGCCAGGTGCTCCTCCAGATCGGCCTGCCAGTGGGGCGGCAGGGCGGCCGCGGGGTGCCCGCCCGCGGCCCGCGCAGGCGTAGCCGCGCGCCACAGCGCCCAGGCATCGGGCGGCGACACGGTCAGCAGAAAGCGCGCATCCGGCAGGCGGTCGCGCAGGAAGGCGGCGCAGCGCCAGGCCTCCAGCGGGGGGCGCCAGTGGGGTTTGTGGCGATAGAGGCCCGTGACCAGCCGCGCATCGGGCCAGTCGCGCAGGGGGCGGGTGCCATGCCCCATCGCATAGAGGATGTCGGCGGCCAGGCGCCCGCCCTCGTGACAGGCGACGGCGTGGCCATTGGCGCGAAACAGCGCCGCCAGCGCGTCGTCGGCGGGGCTGTCGGGGCCGATATGGATCAGCGGGCCTGCCGTCACGCAAGCGCCCGGCGCGGCAGCAGGATCGTCAGCAGCCCCAGCACCGGCAGCACCGAGCAGAGCAGGAACACCGACCGGATCCCCTGCGCATCGGCCAGCACCCCAAGCGCCGCCGCCGAGATGCCGCCCATGCCGAAGGAAAAGCCGAAGAACAGCCCCGCGATCATGCCGGTGCGCCCCGGCACCAGCTCCTGCGCAAAGACCACGATGGCGGGAAAGGCCGAGGCCAGGATCACCCCGATGGCCACCGCCAGCACGCCCGTCGCCACCAGCCCCACATGCGGCAGCGCCAGCGTCAGCGGCAGCACGCCCAGGATCGACACCCAGATGACCGTCAGCGGCCCGACCCGGTCGCCGATCACGCCGCCCAGCATCACCCCCGCGGCCATGCCCAGCAGGAACAGGAACAGCATGATCTGCGCGCCCTGGGTGGACAGGCCGAACTTGTCGATGGTGAAGAAGGTGAAATAGCTGCTGATCGAGGCGGTATAGATGTTCTTGGTGAAGACCAGCACCGCCAGCACCGCGATGGCGCGGATCACCACCGCGCGCGGCAGGCGCAGGGTCCGGTCGGGGCTGGCGGCCGAGGCGCGGCGGCGATCCTCGGCCCAGCTGCCCACGCGCCACAGGATCGCCACGCCCAGGGCGGCGGCCACCGCGAACCAAGCCACCGCCGGACGCCCCAGGGGCACCACGATGAAGGCCGCCAGCAGCGGCCCCATCGCCTGCCCGCCATTGCCGCCCAGCTGGAACAGCGACTGCGCCGTGCCGAACCGCCCCCCCGAGGCCAGCCGCGCCACGCGCGAGCTTTCGGGATGAAACACCGCCGAACCGATCCCGATCAGCATCGCCCCCGCTAAGAGCCAGCCATAGCTGTCCGCCAGCCCCAGCATCAGCACGCCGGTCAGCGTGGACATCATCCCGAAGGGCAGAGAGCGGGGCTGGGGATGGCGGTCGGTCGCCATGCCGATCAGCGGCTGCAAGAGCGACGCGGTAACCTGAAAGGCCAGCGTCATCACCCCGATCTGGGTATAGGACAGCGAGAATTCGACCTGCAGCAGCGGATAGATCGCGGCCAGCATCGACTGCATCACATCGTTGACCATGTGGCACAGGCTGATCGCCATCAGCACGCCCCAGGAGGTCAGCCGGGCCGCACCTGCCGCCGGTGCCACGGACGCCGCGGGGAAAATCTGGGGACGCATCGGATACCGCCTTGAGTATTGCACAGCATGCACTTACCAGAGATCCCATAAAAGAAAAGCACCCCGCGGGGTCGCGCACCGGCCCCTCCAGCGCCGGAGCGAGCGGTTTTTTGACGCCCTAGCCGTTAGGATAGCTATCTTTTATGCGCACATCATTTATTAAGACGGAAATAGTTCCCGTAAGAAGTCCGTCAAGATGGATAATATTTCACCGGTCCCCGTCGTGTCCTTCCGCTCCTCCGGAGCAGATGAGGGACGGCGACGGCTGAACACCTGGCAGGAGATCCGCGCCGATGTGCTGGCGCGCATCCGGTCGGGCGAATGGGCGCCCGGCGCCCTGATCCCCACCGAACAGGCCCTGTCGGTCGAGATGGGCTGCGCCCGCGCCACCGTGAACCGCGCGCTGCGCGAGCTGGCCGACAGCGGCATCATCCAGCGCCGCCGCAAGGTCGGCACGCGGGTGTCGGCCACCCCATCGCGGCGCACGGTGCTGTCGCTGCCGGTGATCCGGGACGAGGTCGAGGCCCTGGGCGCGCGCTATGGCTATCAGATGACGGATTGGGTCAGCTGCCTGCCCAGTGCGGCGGCGATGCGCACGCTGCAGGTGGATGGCGCGCAGATGCTGGTGCTGATCAAGTCGCGCTATCTGGCCGATGACCGTCCGCATTGCTGCGAGGCGATCTGGCTGAACCCGCAGGCCCTGGACCTGCCCGACCTGCGGGATTTCCACGACGAGCCGCCGCAGGAATGGCTGGCCCGCACCCTGCCTGTCACGCAGAGCCGGTTCTCGATCATGGCCGAGGGGGCGACGGGGTCCTGCGCGGTCAATCTGGGCGTCACCCCCGGCACCCCGGTCATGGTGATCGAGCGGGTGAACACGCTTGGCGGGCTGCCAGTGTCCTTCACCCGGCAGTTCTATCCCCCGATGCACCGCCTGGTGCTGGGCGAATAGGCCGTCAGCCGGCCGGGTCCTTCAACAGATCGGCGAAATGCTGGGTCAGGCGGTGTTTCAGCACCTTGCCCGTCGCCGCGGCAGGCAGCGGGCCGGTCAGTATGATCCGCGTGGGCCGTTTATAGGCCGACAGCCGTTCGGCGGCATGCTGCGCCAGCGCCTGCGCGGTCACCGCATCCGGCGCGACCAGCTGGCAGAAGGCCAGGATATCCTCGTCACCGCCCGCCCGCGGGCATCCGATCACGGCAGTCTGCAGGACGGCGGGGTGGTCGTTCAGCGCGGCCTCGACCTCGGGGGGATAGACGTTGAAGCCGCCGCGGATGATCAGCTCCTTGCAGCGGCCGACGATGTGCAGGCGCCCCTGCGCGTCGATGCGGCCCAGATCGCCGGTGCGCATCCAGCCGTCGCGCAGCACCTGCGCCGTGGCCGCGTCATTGCGGAAATAGCCGCGCATGATATGCGGGCCGCGGGTCAGGACCTCTCCGGTGCCGGGTTCGCGGCCGACCGTCTCATCCAGCGCGATGTCCACGCCGGGCAGCGGGTGACCGGCCGAGGGGTCGGGATCGCCGATGGCGTTGTTCGTGACGGTGACGCCCGCCGTGGTCTCGGTCATGCCATAGCCGTTCTGCAGCGCGATGCCGTAAAAGGCCTCGGCCCGGCGCTTCCAGTCGGGGTCCAGGGGCGCCGCGCCGCTGCTGACATAGCGCAGGGGTCGGGCCAGGCGGTCCAGGCCCTGGCCGCGCGCCTCGGCCATGATGGCGGCGTGCATCTGCGGGACGGCGGGCAGGACGGTCACGTCCGATTGCAACGCGGCCAGCGTCTGTGCGGCGGAAAAGCGCGGCTCCAGCCGGATATGCGCGCCCGTGGCCAGCCCCGCGGCCAGCATCGAGGTCAGTCCGAACACATGCGTCAGCGGCAGGACGCCCCAGATCACGTCATCTGCCTGCATCCCCCGCAACCGGGCCGAGCTTTCGCCGCCAAAGATCAGGTTGCCATGGGTCAGCATCACCCCCTTGGGCGTGCCCGTGGTGCCGGTGGTATAGAGGATCACCGCCGTCATCGCGTCCTGCGGCGCGACCTGTTCGGGCGCGACATCGAAGGGGCCCGCGACCTGCAGCGCGGCGCCAGCCAGGGTGATGGTCGGCGCATCGCCCGCGTGCAGGCGGGCCGGGTCGCTGACATCGGACAGAAAGATCGTCAGGCGCGGTTCGGTATGGGCGGTGATCTTGGCCAGCTCGGGCGCGGTCATGCGGGCGTTCACCGGGACCAGCACCGCGTCCATGCGGCTGGCCGCCAGCAGCAGAACCGGCACGGGGGCCGCGTTCTCGGCCACCACCAGCAGCCGGTCGCCGGGACGCAGGCCCATCGCCGCCAGGTCCCCCTGCGCGCGGCGGACCAGATCGTCCAGCGCGGCATAGGTCAGGCTGCGTCCCGACCCGTCGGTCAGGGCGGGACGGTCGGGATGGGCCGCGCGGGCGGCGTCGAACAGCTGGTGGATCCGGGTCATGAGTCCTCGCGTAGGCGGCGGAAATCGGGGGGGCGCTTGGCCAGAAAGGCGGTGATGCCCTCGGCCGCCTCGCGCGAGGCCAGCGCCGTGGCCATCGCGTCGCGTTCGGCGGTCAGCTGTGCCTCCAGGAGGGCGGCGCGGGCGCCGGTCAGCAGATGCTTGATCGCGGCCTGTGCCTCGGCGGGGCCTGCGGCCAGGTGGTCGGCCAGGGCCATCGCAGCCATGATCGCCTCTCCGGGGTCGGTCAGCTCATGGATCAGGCCCAGGGCATGCAGCCGTTCGGCACCCACGGGCTGGCCGGTCAGGGCCATGGACGCGGCCATCTGCGGCGGCAGGCAGGCGGTCAGCGCCGCCGTCAGCCCGCCATCCGGCACCAGCCCGGCATTCACATAGGCCGCCGTAAAGCGCGCATCGCGGGCCGACACGATCATGTCGCAGGCCAAAGCCAGCGACAGGCCCGCGCCGGCGGCACCGCCCTCGACCACGGCGATGACCGGGCGGGGGCAGGCCACGACCGCGCGGATCAGGTCGTTCAGCGCGTCGATGCGGGCGCGGCGCTGATCCTCGGGCATCTGCTGGGCCTTGATCAGCATGGTCAGATCGCCGCCCGCGCAGAAGAAATCGCCCTCGCCCATGATCAGCACGGCGCCGATGCGGGGGTTGTCGGTGGCCAGCTCCAGCGCGTGATGCAGGCCCTTGTAGAAATCGGGTGTCAGCGCATTGCGGCGGGCAGCGTTGCGGTTCTCGACCACCAGGCGGTCGCCCAGGTCGCTGATTTCGCAATGCGGGTTGGTAAGGTCGGTCATGGGGCGGCCCTTGTCTTGCGGAAGACGCCGGTCGCGGTGGCGATCAGCGTGCCGTCCTCATGCCGCAAGGCGCCCTCGATGAACAGGGTGGCGCGCCCGCCGCCGGTGACGCGGCCGGTGGCGATGACGCGCCCCGGATGGCCCGGCGCCAGATAGTTCACGGTCAGCGCCAGCGTGGTGAAGGGGTGACGGCCCGTGGCATCGACCGTCAGGCTGCCAGTGGCGCCCATCGCGCTATCCAGAAGGGTCGCGGCCAGCCCGCCATGCAGGATGCCCTGCCGGTTCAGGTGGCGGTCGTCCAGATCCAGCCAGCAGACCGCCCCCGCCCGGCAGCCCACATCCAGGACATAGCCGATCAGGGACTGGGTGCCGGTTTCCCCGTGGATCAGGGTCATGCGAAGGCGGGCTCGCCGCGCGCGAACCGCTCCAGGTGGAAATCCGCGTCGCCCATCGCGGTGTCGGCGGCCAGCAGGCGGCGGATCATGCCGCCCAGGGCATATTCCTCGGTCATGCCGATGCCGCCATGCAGCTGGACCGATTCCTCGGCGACCAGGCGGGCGGTGCGGCCCACGGTAACCTTGCAGGCCTGCAGGTGGCGGTCGCGCAGCGCCGGTTCCGCGTCCAGATGCGCCGCCAGGTTGGTCACGGCAGAGCGCGCCTGTTCGACCTCGACCGCCAGATCGGCGGCGCGATGGGCCAGCGCCTGGAACGCGATCAGCGGCTGGCCGAACTGCTTGCGCTGTTTCAGATAGTCCAGCGTCAGGTCGACCGCCGCGGTGATGCCGCCCAAGGCATAGGCCGCATGGGCCAGCACGCCCCGCGCCAGCGCGCCGTCGAAATCGGACAGCGCGCCAAGGCGGGTGGCGGGCGTGGCCTCCAGAATCAGGTCCGCGCCGCGCTGATCGTCCAGCAGCGGATAGGGCCGGATGGTCAGGCCCACAGCGTCCGAGGCCACAGCCCACAGCGCATCGGCGGTGGTGACGACGATGGTGCTGGCTGCCTCGGCTCCCGCCACCATCGTCTTGCGCCCGGTCAGGCGGTCGCCATCGGCGGCAATCGCCACGCCGCGATCATAGCGGGTGCCCGGCTCGGCATCGGCAAAGGCCAGCGCCGCGCCCTCATCCGCGGGCCGACCGGCGGCGGACAGGGCAGCGGCGGCGATCATCGCGCCGATCAGCGGCAGGGACGCCCCGGCACGGCCCAGTTCCTCAAAGACCAGCGCCACGGCGGCGCCCGATCCGTCGAACCCGCCCTCGGCCTCGGTCAGCAGGGCCTGGGGCACGCCCAGTTCGGTCAGGGCCGGCATCAGGTCGTCGCCCGCATGGCGGCCCAGCACGCCGCGCAGGCTGTCCTGCAGCATGCGCAGATCGTCGGAAAGCTGAAAGTTCATGGGCTTATCCTTTCGCCAGCGCGCCAGAGATGATGCTGCGCTGGATCTCGTTCGAGCCGCCATAGATCGACAGCTTGCGGTTGTTCAGCCAGGTGGCGGAGGCGGCCAGCGCGCCGTCCGCGCCGTCCGGGCCTTCGTTGCCCTCCAGCGTCAGGGCCATCGCCTGGCCGCCATAGGCGCGGCGCGTCAGGGCATCCAGGCGCTGGCGGATCTGGGTGCCCTTGATCTTGAGCATGCTGCTCTCGATGCCGGGGGCCTGACCCTGGGCCGCGGCGGACAGCATGCGCAGGTTGGTGGTGGACATGGCCATCAGCTCGATCTCGACGCCCGCCATCTCAGCGGCGAACAGCGGATCGTCGGACAGGGGCTGGCCGCGATGGCGCTGCGCCTTGGCCACGCGCTTGAGGTTGTCCAACGCAGCGGTGGCAAAGCCCACGCCCGCGATGTTCGTGCGCTCATGCGTCAGCAGGTATTTGGCATAGGTCCAGCCATCATTTTCCGTGCCGACGAGATTGGTCGCAGGGACGCGGACATTGTCGAACCAGACCTCGTTCACCTCGGCCGTGCCGTCCAGCAGCACGATGGGCCGCACGGTCACGCCCGGCGTGGTCATGTCGATCAGCAGGAAGCTGATGCCTTCCTGTTTCTTGCCGGTGGCATTGGTGCGCACCAGACAAAAGATCATGTTGGCGTGCTGACCCAATGTGGTCCAGGTCTTTTGCCCGTTGACGACATAGTGGTCGCCATCGCGTTTTGCCTCGCAGCGCAGGCCCGCCAGATCGGACCCGGCGCCGGGTTCGGAATAGCCCTGGCACCACCAGTCGTCACCGTTCAGGATGCGCGGCAGCCAATAGTCCTGCTGTTCCTTCGACCCGAATTTCTGCAGGACAGGCCCCAGCATGGCGATGCCAAAGGGCACGATGCGCGGCGCGTGCGCCCGGGCCGACTCCTCCTCGAAGATGTGGCGCTGGATCGCGGTCCAGCCTGCGCCGCCGAATTCGGTGGGCCAGTTCCCGGCCAGCCAGCCGCGCGATTGCAGCTTGGCGTGCCAGCCCTCCATCTCGGCCTTGGTCAGGTCGTGATGCAGGCGCACCTTGCGCGCCAGCGCCGGGTCCAGCTCGGTCTTGAGAAAGGCGCGGATATCGTCGCGGAACGCGATCTCGTCGGCGGTAAAGCTCATGTCCATCAGAAGATCTCCAGAAGTCCGGCGGCACCTTGGCCGCCCCCCACACACATGGTGACGACGCCCCATTTGGCACCCCGCCTGCGACCTTCGCGCAGCAGATGGCCCGCGGTGCGCGCGCCCGTCATGCCGAAGGGGTGCCCGATCGAGATCGCGCCGCCGTTGACGTTGTATTTCGCCGGATCGATGCCAAGCGTGTCGCGGCAATACAGACACTGGCTGGCGAATGCCTCGTTCAGCTCCCACAGGTCGATATCGTGCACCGACAGCCCGTGGCGCTCCAGCAGGCGCGGCACGGCAAAGACCGGGCCGATGCCCATCTCATCCGGCGCGCAGCCTGCGACGGCAAAGCCACGGAAGGCGCCAAGCGGCTCCAGGTTCAGCGATGCCGCCAGATCGGCCTCCATGACCAGCAGCGCCGCAGCGCCATCGGACAGCTGGGACGCGTTGCCCGCGGTCACGAACAGGTCTGCTCCGCGCACCGGCTCCAGTTTCGCCAGCGCCTCCAGCGTGGTGCCGGGGCGGTTGCCCTCGTCGGCGGCGATGGTCACGTCGCGGTCGCGGGTTTCGCCGGTCGCCTTGTCGGTGACGGACATGGTGACGGAGATCGGAATGATCTCGTCGTCGAAGACCCCGGCGGCCTGGGCGGCGGCGGTGCGGGCCTGCGATTCGACGGCATAGGCGTCCTGCGCCTCACGCGTGACGCCATAGCGGGAGGCGACGATATCGGCGGTCTCGATCATGGTCATGTAGAGGTCGGGGCGGTTCGCCTCGATCCATCCTTCCCGCGAATGGCGCACGGGCGGCTGGACCATCGAGATGCTCTCCACCCCGCCGACCAGCACGGCGCGGGCGCCCTCATGCGCGACCATCTGCGCGCCCATCGCCAGCGCCTGCAGGCCCGATGCGCAGAACCGGTTGACCGTGGTCCCCGCCACGCTGTCGGGCAGGCCCGCGCGGATCACCGCCTGGCGGGCGATGTTGCCGCCCGTCGCGGCCTCGGGGTAACCGCAGCCCCAGATGCTGTCCTCGATCAGGGCGGGGTCGATGCCCGCACGCTCGACCACGGCGCGGGTGGTGGCCCCGGCCAGCACGGCCCCGTGGGTCTGGTTGAAGGCGCCGCGTTTCGCGCGACCGATAGCGGTGCGGGCGGTGGACACGATGACGGGGTGTTTCATGACTGCGGTTCCTTGTTCAGGTCGGCAAACCGGCGGCCCGTGGCCACCAGATCGACCAGCAGCGGCGCAGGCCGCCAGAAATGGTCATCCATTTCGGCAAAGTGGCGGATGTCGGCCAGGATGCGGTCCAGGCCATGGGCGTCGGCCCAATGCATCGGCCCGCCGCGCCAGCGCG
Organism: Paracoccus sp. SCN 68-21; assembly: GCF_001724535.1. Taxonomy (NCBI): domain Bacteria; kingdom Pseudomonadati; phylum Pseudomonadota; class Alphaproteobacteria; order Rhodobacterales; family Paracoccaceae; genus Paracoccus; species Paracoccus sp. SCN 68-21. The sequence continues at coordinate 55,172 of NZ_MEES01000005.1, forward strand.
GAAAGCCATAGCCGTTCAGCATCACCACATCGACATCCAGCGGCCGGGCGGCGGTGCCGTCAGCCACCACGCGGGCGGCCTCGTTCACCAGGGCGGCCATGGTGCGGGCCACGATCTCGGCATCCGTGAAATCGCGGGGCGTCAGGCCCAGATCGGCGCGCACGGCCGCCAGCAGCGCGGGCAGGTCGGGGTTCGGCACCGGAGGCTTGGCGGCGTAATCGTAATAGCCGCGCCCCGATTTGCGGCCCAGATGGCCCTGTTCGTACAGGCGGTCGGCAAAGACCGGCACGCGGTCGCGCGGATGGCGGTCGGCGGCCTTGCGCTGGCGGGTCATGTAACCGATGTCCAGCCCGGCCAGATCGGTCACCGCATAGGGGCCCATTGCGAAACCGAAATCGGTCAGCGCGCGGTCCACGGCGATCGGATCGGCCCCGTCCAGCACCATCGCATCCACCGCCGCGCGGTAATGCGACAGGATGCGGTTGCCGATGAAGCCGTCGCAGACGCCCGCCCGCACCGCGATCTTGCCCAGACGTTTCGCCAGCGCGAATCCGGTGGCCACGGCGCGAGGGCTGGTACGGTCGGCCACGACGACCTCCAGCAGGCGCATCACATGCGCCGGAGAGAAGAAATGCAGCCCCAGCACGTCGCCCGGCCGCGCGGTCGCATCGGCGATGGCGTTCACGTCCAGATAGGAGGTGTTGGTCGCCAGCACCGCGCCCGGTTTCGCGACCCGGTCCAGTTCGGCAAAGACCTGATGCTTGACGTCCATGGATTCGAACACCGCCTCGATCAGCAGATCGGCCTGGGACAGGGCGGCGTAGTCGGTGTCGGTGCGGAAGGCCCCCGACAGGATCGTGTCGCGCCGGTCGGCGGCCAGCTTGCCGCGCGCGACGGCTCCGTCCAGCAGGCCCGACACGGTGCCGCGGGCCTTGCTCGCGGCGGCATCGTCGCGTTCGATCAGCGTGACGTCCAGCCCGGCCAGCAGGCAGGCGGTGGCGATGCCCGCGCCCATCAGCCCGCCGCCGACGATGCCCACGCCGTCCAGCGGCGCAGCCTGGGCCTGGCGCAGCTGCGGCAGGTGGCCGACCGCGCGTTCAGAGAAGAATGCGTGGATCAGGGCGGCGCGCTGCGGGCTGTCCATCAACGCCAGAAAGCCCGCGCGTTCGACCGCCATGCCTTGGTCAAAGGGCAGCGCCAACCCTTCGGTCACCACATCGACGGCGATGGTCTGGGCGATCTGGCCGGGCAGCTTGCGCGCCAGCGTGGCCTTGAGCGCATCGGTGGCGGCGGGGTCCGCGTCGGGCGCGGGCAGATCGCCGGTGCGGCGCGGCGGCTGGCCCGCCAGGGTTTCGGCCAGGGCGATGGCGTCGGCGTTCAGGTCGCCCGTGGCCAGCGCGTCGATCAGCCCCAGCTCCAGCGCCTGCGCGGCGGGGATCTGGCGGGCGCTGGTGATGATGTCCAGCGCCGGGGCCAGTCCGGTCAGGCGCGGCAGGCGCTGCGTGCCGCCCGCGCCGGGCAGCAGGCCCAGGGTCACCTCGGGCAGGCCCATGCGGGCGGAGGGAGCGCTGATGCGGGCGTGGCATCCCAGGGCCAGCTCCAGCCCGCCGCCCAGGGCGGTGCCGTGGATGGCGGCGACGACGGGTTTCTCCAGCGCCTCGATGGCTGTGATCACGTCGGGCAGGAAGGGCTGCTGCGGCGGACGCCCGAATTCCGAGATATCGGCCCCCGCCACCCAGGTGCGGCCTGCGCAGAGGATAACGGCGGCCTGCGCCTGATCGTCGGCGGCAAAGGCGCGGGCGGCCTCCATCAGCCCGGCGCGCACGGCCTGGCCGGTGGCGTTCACCGGCGGGTTGTCGATGGTGATCAGGCCGATGCGGCCCTGGCGTGCATAGGTGACGGGCATGGGAAACCTCTTAGTCGTTCGGGCTGCCGGACCAGGCGGGGATGCCGTCGGTGCCGACCAGCCGCTGCAGGCGGGCCACGGTGTCGCGCAGCATGGGGCCGACCTGGGCCTGGATGCGGTCGGCGGGCAGCACGTCGTCCAGCGCGCCGCAGGAAAAGGCCACCGGCCCCGCCAGCCGCGCCGAGCGGAACGGCACCGACACCGCCGAGATGTTGGTGGAATAGCGCAGCGCCTGCGGCACCACCGCAAAGCCCTGCGCGATCAGCTGGGCGCGGGCCTGCATGCGCAGATCGGCCAGCGGCGTGCCGTCCAGCGGCGCCTCCGGCCCTTCGGCCAGCAGCGCGGCGAATTCGTCCCGCGTCGAGGCCCCCAGCAGCGCCAGCCCCGAGGACGAGCTGCCGATGGGCAGGCGGTGCCCGACCTCCAGCCAGATCGAGGCCGCGCGCTGCGGCCGCCAAGTGCGCATCAGCGCGACCTTGTCGCGGTCGCGCACGGCGAACAGGACCAGCGTGCCGGTCTGGTCGGCCAGCGCCTGCATCATGTCCTGCGCGGGGTCCAGAAAGGCCAGCGACGCCGCCGCGACATGGCCCATCGCCAAGAGCGTGGGGCCGGGGCGATAGCGGTCGTTGCGCTGTGGCTGCGTCAGATAGCCCAGGCAGCCCAGGGTGAAGGTCAGCCGCGACACGGTCGATTTCGGCAGGCCGGTGCGTTCCGCGATCTGGGCATTGGTCAGGCCGTCATCGCCCGCCCGGAAGGCGCGCAGCACGGACAGGCCCCGCGCCAGGGTGGTGGCAAAGTTGCGGTCGTCCTCATAATCGGGGCGCAGGTCGTCGGTTTGCAGATCCGGGGTCATCACATCGACCCCGGGATCAGCAGCGAGATGATCGGGAACAGGATCAGCAGCACCAGCACCAGAAAGTCGATGACCAGGAACCGGCTGACGCCCGCAAAGATCTTGTCGATGCTGACATTCTTGGTGACGTTGCTGACGACAAAGACGTTCAGACCCACGGGGGGCGTGATCAGCCCGATCTCCAGCAGCTTGACCACGATGACGCCGAACCAGATCAGGTTCAGGCCATAGCCCTCGACCAGCGGCACCATGAAGGGCAGCGTCAGGACCATGATCCCGATCGGGTCCAGGAACATGCCCAGCACGATATAGATCACCACCACGACCAGCATCAGCATGGCAAAGGACAGCTGCGCATCCGACACCATGCCCACGACCGCGCCCGCCATGCCCGTCAGCGCGACGAAGCTGACAAAGATCTTGGCCGCCCCCGCGATCAGGAAGATCGCCGCCGTCTGGACCAGGCTTTCGCGGATCGCGCGCCACAGGATCTCCAGCGTCAGGCGGCGTTGGGCGAAACCGATCAGCGTGGTCAGAACGACGCTGACGGCGGCGGCCTCGGTCGCGGTGAAGATGCCGCCATAGATGCCGCCGACGATCACGACGAACAGCATCAGCGCAGGCCATGCCGCGATGGCCGCGTCCATGCGGCTGGCGGTGCCCGCCTCTCCCGCGGGGGCCGCCTTGGGGTCGCGGGCGACCCACCAGGCGATGACCAGCAGCATCCCCACCAGGGACAGCAGGCCCGGCAGGATGCCCGCCAGGAACAGCTGCGCGATCGAGGTCTCGGTGAAGATGCCATAGAGGATGAAGAGGACCGATGGCGGGATCAGCGACCCCAGCGTGCCGCCCACCGCCACCGATGAGGTGGCCAGGCGCGGGTCGTATCCCATGCGCAGCATCTCGGGCACGCAGATGCGGCCCATGGTCGAGGCGCAGGCGATGGACGACCCCGAAATGGCCGAGAACCCGCCGCAGCCCAGCACCGATGCCATCGCCACGCCGCCCGGCAGCTGCCGCAGCCAGACCGCGGCGGCGTCATAGATGCGCGTGGTGATGCCCGCATAGAAGGCGATGTTGCCCAGGGCCACGAACAGCGGCACCATCGACAGATCGTAGGAATGCACCAGATCGAAGAAGTTCGAGAACACGACAGAGCTGGTCGGGTTCAGCGCCCGTTCGGGCATCCACGCCCCGGTGCGGGTCGCATAGACCAGAAAGGTGCCCACGCTGGCCACGCCCGCCAGCGCGAAGGCGATGGGCACGCGCATGGCCAGCAGCACCAGAACCGCCACCATGGCGACAAGGCCGATCGTCATCGGGTCCATCAGTTCACCTCGTTTCCGTCGGCATCGTGCAGGATGTCGCCGCGCCGCAATTGCGCCACGTCGCCCACCAGCAGGATCGCCAGCCGCACCCACATCAGCGCCAGTCCGATCATGAACAGCGCGATGCCCGGCCAGCGGGGCAGGTTCAGGTCGCCGTAATAGAATTCGCCCGACCGCCAGGCCTGACCGGTGACGCGCCAGGACGCGTAGATCAGCGGGATCAGTGCCAGCAGGCCGATGACATGGCCCGCCACAATCAGCCGCGACCGCACGCGCACCGGCATGCGGTCGGACAGGAAGGTGACGGCGACGTGGCTGCGTGCCGCCGTCGCCGCCGCCATGGGCAGGATGATGGCCGCGACCATCAGTTCACGCACCAGGATGATCGCGTCGGGCACGCTGGACCCCAGCACCGCACGCATCACGACATTGGCGAAGATCACCACGCCAAGCGCGATCAGCGCCAGCACGGAAAGGTCCAGCAGCGTCCGCTCGATCAGGCGCATGGGTCAGCCACGCTCCCAGGGATAGCCTTCGGCCTCCAGCTCGGCCGAGTATTGCGCGATGAGGGCGCGGTATTCCTCCAGCAGGGCGGGGCCGTCCAGACCGGCGGCGGTCGCACGGGCCGACCAGGCGTCCAGATAGGGCTGCGCGGCCTCGGTCAGGCGGGCGCGGTCGTCGTCGGAAAAGCGCACGATCTCTTTGCCGGCGTCTTCCAGCATGGCGATCGATTCGGCATTGGCCTCGCCGATGATGCGGCCGAACTCGTCGGCCAGACCCTCGCCCGCGGTCATGATGACCTGCTGCTGTTCGGGGGTCAGGTCGTCATAGAGGGCCTTGTTCATCACGATGCCCAGGGCGCCGACCTGGCCCCAGTCGATGAAGGTGTAGCTGTCGAAGACCTCATCGAACTTGAGCGCCGCGACCAGATAGGAATAGGTCTGGGTGCAGTCGATCAGCCCGTTCTCCAGGCCCTGATAGGCCTCATAGACGGTCATGTCGACCAGCGTGGCGCCGAGGTCGCGGAAGGTCTGGCCATAGGCGCCGACGCCGCGGACCTTCTTGCCCGCAAGCTGATCGACCGAGGTGACCGCCGATCCCTTGCAGCCCATCTGGACGGCGGACGTCGTATAGGTGCCCACATAGACCAAGCCCTGATTGGCCAGGTTCTGGGTGATCTGTTCATTGTTACGCATCAGCGCGTCGGTGGCCTTCATGCCCACCCAGGGGTCGGGATTGTCCAGCGGCAGGTCGGCGATGCCATAGGCCACCAGATCCTGCGGGAAATAGACGCCGATGACGCTGCCCAGATCGGCCACGCCATCGCGCAGCGACTGCACCGCGGCGCGTTCGGAAAACAGCGCGCCCCCCCAGGTGATGTCCAGGCGCAGATCGCCGCCCGACTGTTCGGCGACCTGATCGGCGAACCATTGCGTGGCCTCGGCGCGGGCGCCGCGGTTGGGGCCCGGCTCTCCGTAGATCAGCACGGTTTCGGCAAGGGTGGGGGCGGCGAAAGCTGCGGTCAGGCCGACAGCCATCAGCGCCGTCCGATACGACGGTGTGGTCATGGTGAAACTCCTCCCTGTTCCACTTTGCAGGCTGGCATTCCACTGTGCGGAACGCAAGCTGGAATTGACCGAAACGTGACCGCCACGCTATCTGGCGGTTTTCCGCCCAATGCCGGATGTTGCCCCCTCACGATCGGAGCTCCCATGACGCCCCACCCTGTCCGCCCGCTGATTGCCGCCCTGTGGCTGGCCTTTGGCATGGCCCTGCCCGCCACGGCCCAGACCCCCGACGTCCCCTTCACGGCCGCCCAGATCGAGGCGGCGCAATATGACGGCGGCCCGCTGCCCGCAGGGCGGTCGGCGCTGACCGCCAAGGTGCAGCTGCTGCTGGACCGGTCGGGTACCTCTCCGGGCGTCATCGACGGCTTCAAGGGCGGCATGAGCCAGAGCGCGATCAAGGCCTTTGAGCGGCGCACCGGTCTGCCCCAGGACGGGATCATGGACCCGCATGTCTGGAACCTGCTGCAATCCTTTGCCGAGCGTCCGGTCACCCAAAGCTATACCATCACCGAGGCCGATGCCGCCGGGCTGGCCGCGTCTATCCCGACCGATTACGCCGAAAAGGCGCTCATGCCCGCCATGGCCCATACCAGCGTGGCCGAGCGTCTGGGCGAGCGGTTCCACATGGACGAACGCTTCATCGAGTCCCTGAACCCCGGCGTGGCGCTGGTCCCGGGAGCCACGATCCAGGTGATGGCCCCGAACCCGCCGCTGCGCGGTCAGGTCACGCGCATCATCATCGACAAGGACAACCGCCGCGTCGCCGGATATAACGCCCGCGGCCAGATGCTGGTGGATTACCCCGCCACCATCGGCAGCAGCGCCACCCCCTCGCCCGAAGGGGTGCACAATGTGCGCACGGTCGCGATCAACCCCAACTATACCTACAATCCCGACGTGAATTTCCGGCAGGAGGGCAATGACCGCAAGCTGGTGATCCCGCCGGGGCCGAACGGGCCGGTGGGCACGGTCTGGATCGGCCTGACCAAGCCGACCTACGGCATCCACGGCACGCCGACGCCGTCGCAGCTGTTCTCGAACCAGTCGATGGGCTGCGTGCGCCTGACCAACTGGGATGCCGAGGAGCTGGCCGGCATGGTCGCCATCGGCGGCACCACGGTCGAGTTTCTGGATACGGGGGTGACCATCGCCGACGTGACCGGCAGCGGCACCGCCGTCAGCCCGCCCGTGGCCGACATCGCCCTGCCGCAGGACGGCACGCCCGCCCCCGCCACGCCCGAGCCCAGCCAGCCGCTGGCCCTGCCCGAGGCCGTCACCGCAGACATGCCCGCAGCCGACCCGGCGGCCTCCGCACCAGCCGCTGACCCGGCGATCCCCTCGGCCGATCCGCTGAGCGATGCGCTGACCGATGCCCTGCCCGACGGGTTCGTCGTCCCCGCGCCCGAGGCCGCCCAGCCATGACACGGGCCCTGGCGCTGGCGCTGATCCTGTCGGCACTGGCCCATCCGGCAGCGGCGCAGGATCGCCCACCGGAACGCCCCACCCCGGAAGAGCCCTTGGAGGCGCCCGATACCGAAGCGCCCGAAACCAAGGCGCCCGAATCGGAGGGGGCCGAATCGGAGGGGGCCGAATCGGAAGGGGGCGACAGTGACGGGGCGCAGCCCGAGGATGCCCCGGACCCTGCCACGTCCAGCGCCGGCACCGGGCAGGAGCCCTTTGGCCCGCCGCCCCCGCCGGTCTGGTTCACGCTGGCCGAATCGGATGCGCAATTCGATGCCTGTCGCCTGGCGCTGTCGGTGATGGGCGCGCGGTTCCGCCCGGTGGCGCCGGTCACCGACCCCGAGATGCGCGACTGCGGCATCGCCCGCCCCCTGCAGCTGGAGGCAATCCTGCCCGGCATCGCCCTGACCGGCGCGCCGGTGATGCGCTGTGACACGGCGCTGTCGCTGGCGCTGTGGACGCGCGATTTCCTGCAGCCTGCCGCCGCGCTGCTGCCCGATGCGCCGCGGCTGACCGGGCTGCAGACCGGCCCCGCCTATTCCTGCCGCGACCGCGTGGGCACCGGCGAGGCACAGCCCAAGCCGTCCGAGCATGGCTATGGTAATGCGATCGACGTGATGGGGTTCGTGTTCGACCAGGGCGATCCGGCGCCGATCCTGCCGCGCCAAGGCGACGGGGATGCGGTCGAAAGCTTCCAGAAGGCCGCACAGGGCACCGCCTGCCTGCTGTTCACCACGGTTCTGGGGCCGGGGTCGAATGCGGCGCATGACGACCACCTGCACCTGGACATCGCCGGGCGCAATGGCGGCTGGCGGCTGTGCGAATAGGGCTCAGCGGCTGTGCCGTTCCATGTCCAGATAGGTCGGGTCGAACCGGGCCAGCATGGCCAGGCCCTTCCAGTCCAGAATCGTGACATCCGCCCCCGACCAGCGCAGCAGCCCCCGGTCGCGCAGATCGCGCACCGCGCGGTTCACATGGATCGGCGAATAGCCCAGGATATCGGCCAGCTCGCGCTGCAGCAGCGGCAGGGCGAACTGATGGTTCGCCGCAGCACCCACCGCGTTCAGGCGCGTGTAGACCTCGCACAGCAAGTGGGCCAGATGCGCGCTGGAGCGCAGCGAGGCCGCCGCCACCAGCCATTGCCGATGCACCGCCGCGTCGATCAGCGTCGCCATCCACAGCAGGCGCGTCAGGTGAGGAAAATTCTCGGTGATCTTGATCAGCTCGTCATGGTCGACGAACTCGACCTCGGCATGGCCCACGGCCACGACGGAATGCTCCAGCCCGGCCAGCACGAAGCCGTGCAGATCGACGAAATCGCCCGGCACATGCAGCGCGGTGATGACGCGTTCGTCCGGCCGTCCGACCAGCTGATGCGACCGCGCCGACATGCCGCGCAGCATCATGCAGCTGCGCTTGGCCAGGCGGTCGACGGGGACGATCACCTCTCCGGGGGCAAAGCTGACATGCTGGGTCCGCAGGGCGCGCAGACGCGCCAGATCCCGTTCCGGCAGGCTGTCACGGCGTTGAAGGAAGCGGATAAAATACTCTGTGATCGCCATTCCGCCCTCCTTTCCAAAATTTGCCGGACACTTGCAAATCGCGATTCGGGGTGCAATGCCCGCCCGTCGCGTTCTAACATTGATCAATCGCCTAACGTCGCTGCGCCGCGCAAGGTTTCGCCTTGCGTGAAATGGACCGACTTACAGGCGGGCTCGCGGCAGGCGCAATGCCGCCTCCAGCGCGGCGAAACTCTCGGGAATGCCCGGACAGCGGCGGGTGACGAATTCGTCCAGCTGCGGGAACAGGCGCACGGCCTCGTCCAGCTTGGGGTCCGAACCGGGCGCATAGAGGCCCGCGCGGATCATCAGCTCTGATTCGGCATAGGCACCCAGGGCTGCGCGCGCCCGTGCGATGGCCACGTTCTCGACCGCGCTGGCGGCATCGGGCAAGGACCGCGAGACCGAGCGGACCACATCCACCGCCGGAAAGCGCCCGCGTTCCGCGATGGTGCGGTCCAGCACCACATGGCCATCCAGCGTGCCGCGCAGGATGTCGGCCACCGGCTCCTCCATGTCGGAGCCCGCGACCAGCACGCTGAAGATGCCGGTGATGTCGCCCGTGCCCTCGGGGCCTGGCCCCGCGCGCTCCGCCAGCCCCATGATCAGGTTCGACACCGAGGGCGGAAAGCCGCGATAGCTGGCCGGTTCGCCCGCCGCCAGGGCGATCTCGCGATGCGCCTCGGCAAAGCGGGTGATCGAATCGGCCAAGAACAGCACGTGGCGGCCCTCGTCGCGGAAATGCTCGGCCACGGCCATCGCGGCCCAGGCACATCGCCTGCGGATCAGCGGAGAGCGGTCCGAAGTCGCCGCCACGATCACGGTGCGGGCCATGCCCTCGGGGCCCATGGTCTTTTCGACGAATTCGCGCAGCTCGCGGCCGCGTTCGCCGATCATGGCGATGACCACCACATCGGCCTGCACCCCCCGCGCCATCTGTGACAGCAGCGTGGACTTGCCCACCCCAGACCCGGCGAACAGGCCGATCCGCTGCCCCGCGACCAGCGGCAGCAGCGTGTCAAAGACCGCCAGCCCGGTGGCCAGCCGCGCGCCAAGGCGTTTGCGCGTGACGGCGGGTGGGGCCTCGGCGCGAAAGTTCCGCTCGACCAGGCCCTGCGGCAGGGGGCGGCCGTCCAGCGGCTGGCCCAGGGGGTCGATGATGCGCCCGATCCAGGCGTCGCAGGGCGCGATTCGCGGCGCGAAGGCCAGCTGAACCTCGGCGCCGACGGACAGCCCCTCGATCGCGCCCTCGGGCAGGATCTGCGCGGCGCGGGGGGACAGGCCCACGACCTCGCCGCCCAGATCGGCCTGAGGCAGGGCGATTCGCACCCGGTCGCCCACCGAGGCGCGCCCGTTCAGCCCCTCGACCGCGATCAGGCCGGCGCGGATCGACTGGACGCGTCCGTAGTGCCGCGCCAGCCGCAGCTGCGACAGGCGGCGGGCGATCGATTCAAGTTTATCCATCAGGGCGTCCTCAACGGGGCTGCAATTTCGGGTCCTTGAAACGGTTTCTAAACCAATTGGGGTTAAGACCGGGTTTATCGAGATTGAGGAGAAGCCTCATGTTTGAGAAGATCGAGATGCTGAGAATGGCCCGCGCCATGGGCCTGCACACGCAAAGCCGCCATATCGAGGTGGCGCGCAACATCGCCAATGCCGACACGCCCGGATACCGGGCGCGCGACATGCAGCCCTTTTCGGAGGCCTATCGCAAGGCCGACGGGACGGGGCCGCTGCGGGTGTCGAATGCCCGCCACCTGGACAGCCCCGCCTGGTCGCCCGGCGGCGCGCGGGTGATCGAGACCGCGGGACCGGCCTCGCCCAACGGCAACTCGGTGTCGCTGGAGGATCAGATGGTCCGCGCCGCCGAGGTGAAAAGCCACCATGACCGATCGCTGGCCATCTATCGCTCCGGGTTGGACCTGGTGCGGTCCAGCCTGGGACGCAGGTAAGGAACCACCCCCATGACCGATCCGATTTCGCCGCTGCGCCTGGCAGCGTCGGGGATGCGTGCGCAGACCGAACGCCTGCGCCACACCGCCGAGAACATCGCCAATGCCGACACGCCCGGCTATCGCCGCAAGCTGGTCAGCTTTGAGGAGGCCGTGCGTTTCGGCCGACCCACGGGCGAGGTCGAGGCCGGGCGCATGCGCCTGGACCAATCCGTGCTGCCGCGCATCCACGACCCCGCGCATCCGATGGCCGACCAGGACGGCTATTACGACGGCTCGAACGTCGATCTGGTAATCGAGCTGGCCGACTCGCGCGAGGCGGGCCGCAGCTACGAGGCCAACCTGCGCATGTTCGAACAGACCCGCCAGATGAGCTCTGCTCTTCTCGATCTTATCCGCCGCTAGAAAGGCCGCCCCCCATGATCACCGGACTGAATGCCGCCAACGCCTATTCCGCCGCCCGCCAGGCCGTGGCCCCGGATGCGCAAAGCGCGTCCCAGACCCTGGCCCGCGTCGGCCAGGCGGCCGAGGACTTCGCCGCCCAGATGGCCCAGGTCGACCAGGTCTCGACCAGCACGATGATGGGTCAGACCAGCACCCAGCAGCTGGTCCAGACCATCGCCGAGGCCGAGCTGACCATGAACACCGTCGTCGCCATCCGCGACAAGGTGGTCGAGGCCTATCAGGAAATCCTGCGGATGCCCGTGTGATGGAAGGGACGCTGTGATGGGAGAGACGGTCCTTTTCGACATGCTGCGCCAGGCGCTGCTGATCGCGGTGCGGATCTCGGCGCCGTTGCTGGGGGTGGCGCTGATCGCGGGCGTGGTCATCGGCCTGTTCCAGGCGCTGACCTCGGTCCAGGAGATGACGCTGACCTTCGTGCCCAAGGTCGGGCTGATGCTGGTCGTGTTCTGGGTCTCCATGAGCTTCATGACCACCGCCCTGGCCGATTTCTACCTGGGCGAGATCATTCCCCTGATCGCGGGGCGCTGAGATGGACAACGCCATCTATGCCAGCCTGTCGCGTCAATCCGGCCTGATGGCCGAAATGCGGGTCGTGGCCAACAACATCGCCAATGCCAACACCACCGGATACCGCCGCGAGGGCGTGATCTTTGCCGAGCACCTGTCGGCGCTGGACCGTCAGGGCGACACGCTGTCCATGGCGCATGCGCGCGGCCGCCTGCTGGACCTGCAGCAGGGGGTGCTGACGCAGACGAACAACAGCATGGACCTGGCCATCGAGGGCGATGGGTTCTTTCTGGTCGAGGCCCCCGACGGGCTGCGCCTGACCCGTGCCGGCGCCTTCATGCCCTCGCCCGAGGGCGAGCTGATGACCGCCGAGGGCCACCGCCTGCTGGACGAGGGGCAGGCCCCCATCATCCTGCCCGCCGGCGCCAGTTCGGTCGCGGTGGGCCAGGACGGGACGCTGTCGTCGAACGGCCTGCCCTTTGGCCGCATCGGCCTGTTCACCCCGCCCGAGGGCGTGGACCTGTCGCGCCAAAGCGGCACCGCCTTCACCATCGACGGCGCCCCCCAGCCCGTCGAAGAGGGCCGCATCCGCCAGGGCTTTCTGGAGGAATCCAACGTCGATCCAATCATGGAGATCACCCGCATGATCGAGGTCCAGCGCGCCTATGAGCTGGGCCAGACCTTCCTGGATCGCGAGGATCAGCGGATCCGCGGCGCGATCACCGCCATGACCCGTTAAGGAGCCGCCATGAGAGCCCTGCAGATCGCCGCCACCGGCATGAGCGCCCAGCAGACCCGCGTCGAGGTCATCTCGAACAACCTCGCGAACATGTCCACCACGGGCTATAACGCGCGGCGGGCCGAATTTGCCGACCTGCACTACCAGCAGGCCGCCCGCCCCGGCAGCGTGACCGCCGCCGACGGCACCGTCATCCCGGCGGGCGTCCAGCTGGGCCTGGGCGTGCGCCCCACCGCCGTCAGCGTGAACCTGCAACAGGGCGCGCTGAACCAGACCGGCGGCGATCTGGACCTGGCCATCGAGGGCGACGGCTATCTGGAGGTGACGCTGCCCGCGGGCATCTCGGGCTATACGCGCGACGGCGGCCTGAAACGCTCTCCCGAGGGGCTGATCGTGACCTCGGACGGCTATCCGTTGGTCCCCAACATCACCATCCCCGACGACGCCCGCTCCATCACCATCAATGCCGGCGGCGAGGTCTATGCCTATTTCACCGACCGGGTCGAACCCGAGCTGCTGGGCCAGTTCACTTTGGCAGGCTTTGCCAACGAGAAGGGCCTGGAGGCGATCGGCTCGAACCTGTTCATCGAGACGGCGGCCTCGGGCGGGCCGCAGGTGGTGAATCCCGGCCAGGACGGACTGGGCACGCTGCGCCAGGGCTATCTGGAGGAAAGCTCGGTCGATGCCGTGCGCGAGATCACCGAGCTGATCAAGGCGCAGCGCGGCTACGAGCTGAACGCCAAGGTCATCACCGCCGCCGACCAGATGCTCGGCGCGACGACGCAGGTGCGGTGATGCGCGCCCTGGTCCTGATCCTGGCGCTGCTGCCCGGCGCCGTCCATGCGGGCGGCCTGGGCGCGGCGCGCACCCTGCCTGCGGGCAGCGTGATCGGCGCGGGCGATCTGCGCGTGGTCGACACCGACCGCCCCGGCCTGACCGATCCGTCTGCGGCCATCGGCATGCAGACCCGCATCACCATCTACGAGGGCCGCCCGCTGCACGCCAACATGCTGCAGGCCCCCCGCGTGGTCGGCCGCAACCAGATCGTCCGCCTGCGCTTTCAGCGCGGCGGGCTGCGGATCGACACCGAGGGGCGCGCCATGTCGGACGGCGCCGCAGGCGAGCTGATCCGCGTCATGAACATGGGCTCGCGCAGCACCGTCACCGCGCAGGTTCTGCCCGACGGCACGCTGGCCGTGCTGAACTGAAAGGAAAACCGATGAAACCCGCCACCCTGCTGTGCCTGATCCTGGCCGCCTCGGGCTGCGCCCGCGCCGTCAATGTCGGCCAGCCGCCACAGCTGACCTCTCCGCGCGACAGCGAGGAATTCCAGGCGATGACCAATCCGCCCCTGGACCTGACGCTGAATTCGGGCCGCCCTGAGGCCGCGGCCTCGCTCTGGGCCGGGACGCAGTCCTCGCTGATCAGCGACCGGCGCGCGGCCATCCGCGGCGACATCCTGACCGTGGTGATCGAAATCGACGACCGCGCCGAGATCAGCAACAGCAGCGGCCGGACGCGCACGTCGCGCGAGAATGTGTCGATCCCGCAGATGGTGGGCATCCCGCAGCGCCTGGCCGACAAGCTGCCCGAGGGCGCCAGCTTTGACGAGCTGGCCGATGCCTCGGCCTCGTCCTCGTATCGCGGCAACGGCAACATCTCGCGGCGCGACAAGCTGACGCTGCGCGTGGCGGCGACGGTGGTGGACACGCTGCCCAACGGATCGCTGCAGATCGAGGGCACGCAGGAGGTCCGCGTGAACTTCGAGCTGCGCGAGCTGACCGTCAGCGGCTTTGTCCGCCCCGCCGATATCGGCCGCAGCAACGAAATCGCCTATGACCGCATCGCCGGTGCGCGCATCAGCTATGGCGGCCGCGGCCAGATCACCGATGTGCAGCAGCCGCGCTATGGCCAGCAGATCGCCGACATCATCCTGCCTTATTGAGGTGCGCCCGTGATACGCAAGATCATTCCCCTGGCCCTGCCCGTCCTGGCCCTCGTGGGGGGGGCGGTCGCCGGCGACATGCTGCGCGCCCCCGCCCCGGATGCCGCCGCATCCGAGCATGCCGGCACCCCCGAGGCCGCAGGGGACGGCCATGGCGCGGCACCGGGCGGGCATGACGCCGCCCCCGCGGGCGAGGCCGCATGGTTCCAGTTCCCGACCCAGTTTTTCGTGCCGCTGGTGCGGCAGGGCGACCTGCAGGACGTGATGATCCTGACGCTGACCATGCAGACCGACAGCACCAGCCTGGGCGCCCTGGCGAAAAAGGAACACAGCCTGCGCGACGCGATGCTGCGGGCGCTGATGATCCATGCCAATACCGGCGGGTTCGACGGCAACTTCACCGCCGACCGCAACCTGGCGACGCTGCGCGAAGGACTGCTGCGCGCGGCCCGCGCCGCCACCGACCTGCCGGTCAGCGCCGTCCTGATCGAGGATATCGTCCGACAGCCCGGCTAGGCTTGCCCCGGGCGTCGCAAGACGTCACAACCTGCAGCACCCGGCGCGCGCCCCACGGCCGCGCCGGTTTTCGCATCGGTCGAAAGGGCTGCCATGACGTCTCCTCATGTGGTGATCCTGCTTGCCACCTATCAGGGCGCGGCGCATCTGCGCACGCAGCTGACCAGTATCGCCGGGCAATCCTTCGGGCGCTGGTCGTTGGTGGTGTCGGACGACAACTCGACCGATGGCACCCGCGAGATGGTCGCCGATTTCGCGCAGGATCGTCCGCCGGGGCAGATCCGCCTGATCGACGGGCCGCGCCAGGGGGCCACGGCCAATTTCCTGTCGCTTCTGGATCAGGTTCCCCCCGGCGCGTGGGCGGCGTTCTGCGATCAGGACGACCTGTGGTTCCCCGACAAGCTGGCGCGCGCGGTGGCCGCGATGGCGCATCAGACCGGGGCTGCGCATTACGCCGCGCGCACCATCATCACCGATGCCGATCTGCGCCCGCTGGTCCCCTCGCGACAGTTCCACAGGCCCTTGGGGTTCCGCAACGCACTGGTCCAGGCCTGCATGGCGGGCAACACCTCGGTCTTCAATGCCCGGGCGGTGGCCCTGCTGCAGGCGGCCGTCCCGCATGCGCGCCGCGCCGGGGTGATCTCGCATGACTGGTGGGCCTATCAGGTGACGGCAGCCCATGGCGCGCAGCTGATCCACGACCCGCGGCCCGCCCTGCTGTATCGCCAGCATGCCCGAAGCGAGGTCGGCCGCAACGATACCGCACCAGCCTTGGCCGCACGGTTCCGCAAGCTGATGGGAGGAGAGTTCGGCACCTGGCTGCGGGCGGGCCATGACAGCCTGGCGCCACTGGACCTGCCCCAAGACAGCCGACTGACGCTGGCACAGCTGGACCAGATGCTCAGCAGGCCCGGCTTGGCCGCAGTGGCGGCGCTGCGCCGCGGCGGGTTCTACAGACAGACCAGAGCCGCGACGGCGGCTCTGGTCCTGTCGGCCCTGACCGGGGCCCTGCGCGCCTGAGGCGCTATTCGACGATCAGGTCCGCATGCAGCGCCCCGGCCGAGTGGATCGATTTCAGGATGTCGATCATGTCGCGTGGGCGCACACCCAGGGCGTTCAGCCCGTCGACCAGATCGCTGAGGTTCGTCTCGCCTGCGACCTCGACAAAGCCGATGCCGGGTTCCTGCACCATCTCGACGGCAGTGCGGGGTACGGTCACCGTCTCGCCCTGGGCGAAGGGGTTGGGCTGGGACACCAGCGGCGCCTCGGCCACGCGCAGGGTCAGGTTGCCCTGGGACACCGCGACCCGCGAAATCCGCACCCGCTCTCCGACCACGATCGTGCCGGACTTGTGGTCGATCACGACCTTGGCGCGGTCCTCCGGCTCGATCAGCAGGTTCTCGATCCGGCCCACGACGCGGGCCGGGTTGACGTCGCCCAGACCCCGAAAGTTGACCACGATCGTGCCGCTGTCCAGCGTCACCGCCAACTGGCGGTTGAAATCGCGGTTGATCGCATCCTCGACGCGGGTGGCGGTGGTGAAATCGGCGTTGCGCAGCGCGATGCGGATGTCGTTGATCCCCGCAAAGTCGAACTCGACCTCGCGTTCGACGCGGGCACCGACCGGGATGCTGCCCGTGGTGGGGACACCCTCGACCACGCGGGCGGCATCGCCCTGGGCCGCGGCCCCCCCGGCAATGATCGAACCCTGGGCCACGGCATAGATGTTGCCGTCCGCCGCCTTCAGCGGGGTCATGACCAGCGTGCCGCCCAGCAGGCTCTTCGCATCGCCGATGGCCGCCACCTTCACGTCGATGCGGCTGCCAGAGCGGGCAAAGGGCGGCAGCGTCGCGGTCACGATCACAGCCGCGACGTTCTTGGACCGCAGCGCGTCATCGGTGACGTTGACGCCCAACCGCTCCAGCAGTCCGGCCAGCATGTCCTCGGTAAAGGGGGCGTTGCGCATCCCGTCGCCCGATCCGTCCAGGCCGACCACCAGGCCATAGCCCACCAGGTCGTTCCCGCGGACCCCGTCGAAATCGGCCAGATCCTTGATGCGCACCGGAACGGCCAATGCCGATATGCTGAAGGCCAACCACAGGATCAAGGCATGAATGACTGTTTTCACCGCAAATAATCCACCAGTTTGAGCTTCGACAACCGCGCCGTCACGGCATAGAGCGCTTCCAGCTGGCCCTGCACCTCGGTCAGGGCGGCAGCGGTTTCGAACGGATCGGCGCTGCGGATCTCGCCGCGGGCGCGTTCAAGCGCGTTCAGGCTGGATGTTCCTGTCACCTGAGCGCGTTCGACGACCTGCTGGGCCAGGCCGACGCGGCCCATCTCGCTCAGCATGCTGCTGTCGGCAGTTGTCATCTGCAGGCCGGCGGTCGTCATCAGCTGCCGCCGTTCGACCTGGTTTCCGGCCAGCGCGCCACGATCCATCACCGCAGCCATCGCCAGCCCCTTGAGCAGATCGCGCACCGCCGTAGAGGCTCCGGTGGTTTCCATCGGGACGGCCACCCCCTCGCCAACCGAGATGCGCTGTGCCGGGCCAAGCGTTCCGTGATAGGCAGTGTCCAGGAACCCGCCACCACCCTCCGGCGCGTCGAACCAGTCCGACACCGCCTGTGCGACATCGGCGGCCGTGGTCAGGGGCGCGGTGATGCCCTGCAGGATGTCCAGCATCTCAGCCGCGCTGGACAGGGGCACCACGTCGCTGGCCTCCCCAGAGAACAGATAGCGGTTGCTATTGGTCCCGTTCAGCCGCTGGATGACCGATTCGAAGGCATTGGCGACTTCGGCCGATCGCGTGCCAAGGACAGCAGCATCCCCGAACGGATCAACCGCCAGCGCAAATCCCAGCTCGGTCGTGCTCAGGCGCACAGACGCAAAGACATCCTGGATCGCCTGCAGGCGGATTGCGGCATCACTGCCGTTCTGGCGCAGCTGGCTGGTTAGCCGGATGCGGTTCTCGATCTCGTTCAGGGCGCGGGTGTTGCCCTCGAGGCGCTGGCCGACATCGGCCACCTGGCCCGACGCGACCTCTTGGGTCAGCGTGGACAGCGTCGTCTTGATCCGGTTCGAAGCGACCTGCAGGGCGTAGGCTCGGGCTTGGTCGCCGATACTGTTCAGGGTCACTGGCTTATATCCTCAGGATCTGGTTGATCATCTCGTCCACGGCGGACAGCACGCGGGCATTGGCGGCAAAGGACTGTTCGTATTGCAGCAACCGCTGCATCTCGGCGTCGCTGTCCACGCCCTCGGCCATCATGCTGGCCGACAGGGTGGACTGGCGGCTGCTGCGGACCGCCAGGTCGGCCTGGGCCTCGACGCGACGCGTGGCGACGCGCGATTCGACGGACCCGAACCGCGATGACAGGCTGCCATTGCCGGTAAAGCCGCTGCCGGGCTGCGCGGGACGTTGCGCATCCAGCGCGTCGACCAGCGCGTTCAGCACCGACGATTGCCCCACCGGCTCGCCATTGGGCGCCTGCAACCCCGATCGGAGACGCCACAGCTGCCCCCCCTGACCAGGATCGACGCTGGCGTTCAGCGCGATCCGTCCGGCCAGCCCGACCAGGGTGGCCGGATCGGCCCGTGCGCCTACATCGGTGAACAGACCAGCATCGCCGGCACCCAGGGTCGGATCGACCGCAGGGTCGGCCAGGCGCTGGTGCAATTCGAAGGCCATATCGTCCAGTTCGGACTGCAGCTGGGGGCCCAACTGATCGCGGATCTGGAAATTCGCCGCCAGCGACCCACCCCCGAACAGCCGCATCTGCGCGGCGCTCAGCGCGGTGCCGTTCAGCGTCAGCAACTCCAGCGGCGCGCCGACCACCTGGCCGGCAGTCACTTGGGCATTGCCCTGGACCCCCAGCCGCGCCGGGACGCTGCCGTCCAGCAGGACCGCGCCCTCGGCCGTAAACAGCGCGACCTTGCCGCCTTCGCGGGTGACCTCCTGCACCGGAACGATCCGGGCGATCCGGTCGATCTGCTGCTGGCGCTCGTCCATCAGCGGGGTGGCGTCCTTGCCATCCGCGTCCAGAACCGTGATGCGCGCGTTCAGATAGGCCACACGCTCCAGCGCGGCATTCACCGTGGCCACTTCGCTGGCGATGTCCTGCTGGGCCGTGCTGCGCGCCGCCTGGACGGCGGTCGAGGCCGCGTTCAGCCGACCGGCCAGGGCCGAGGCTGTGCTGACGATCTGGGACAGGCGGATCTCATCGTCGGGGCGGGCGGCGGCGGCGCTCAGCGCGGCCTGGAAATCGGTCAATGCGGTGGACAGGGCCTGCGGCTCTCCGGGCAGGCCCACGATCTTTTCCATCCCCTGGAAGAACGAGGCCCGCGCCGAAACATCGCCGACCGAGGATGCCGCCATCCGCGCCTCGGACAGCAGGCTGGCATTCACGATGCGGGTGATGCCATCGATGCGCACGCCCCCGCCCAGCAACTGGGCGGTCACCACCATCTCGCGCCGGGCATAGCCCGGCGTCATGATGTTGGACAGGTTCGATGCCACGACCTCGGTCCCGCGCGCGGTGGCGGTCAGTCCCGACATCGCATTCGATATCGCCTTTGCAATGCTCATGTCCGGCCTCCTGCGCGGGCCCCTGCGGGCGGATCAGCGTTTGATATTGGTGGTTTCCTGCAGCATCTCGTCCACCGTCTGGATGATCTTGGCGTTCGACGAATAGGCGCGCTGCGTGGTGATCAGATGGGTCAGTTCCTGGGCGATGTCCGTGGTGGACGCCTCGCGGGCATAGCCGGCAATCGCACCGGTCGGCCCGTCACCCGCATCCCACAGAAAGAAGCCACCCGAATCGGGCGAGGTCTTGAACGCCTGCCCCTCCATCGCGATCAACCCGTTCGGGTTCGGCACGTCCACGACCGGGATGCGGTATAGCGCCTTGACGAAGCCGGTGTCATAGGTCGCCTTGACGAACCCCTGAGCGTCGACCTCGACGCCCACCAGCTGACCGACCGGAGAGCCGTTCTTGGTGATATTGGACGGAGAGAAGCTGGCAGCCAGCTGCTTCAGCCCGCTGGCCCCGCCCGGCACGCCGATGACCAGTTCCATATTGCCCCCGCCCACATTCAGCGGAATCGCGCCGGAGGCTTCAACATACGGCCCGAAGGCACCGCCACCGATATCCTCGACAGTCGCCAGCGCGCCGCCGCCCGTCTGACTGTCGTCGAAGGTCACCCGGAAAGTCGAGATCACCGCGTTGTCCGAGGCGCTGTCGAGGATCTTGACCACCCAGCTGTTCGACATGCCGGGCGTCGTCGGCACATCAGGGGTGAAGGTGATGTCCAGCGATTCGGAGGTGCCCAGATTGCCGAAATACTCGACCTTCAGCGGCAGGGGCGCACCCGAACTGCCCGGCAGGGTCTGCGTGGCAGGAAGGTTCGCGCCCAGCATCACCTGGGTGGTGGGGTCGCCCTCGGGGCGGTTCGCCTCGATCCGGATGGGCTGCAGCGCGGCGGCCGTGTCACGCGCGACCAGTGGCATGGTGCCGTCGCCCGCGGTGGGCCAGCCCATCAGCACCAGCCCGCTTTCGTTGCGCAACAGCCCGCTGGCATCGGGACGGAACGCGCCTGTCCGCGTCATCATCAGGGATGGCGCATTGCCGCTGGTCGCGTCGTTCAGCGTGGTCACCGGCAGCATGCCGCGCCCGGTCATCGCCAGATCCAGCGCGTTCGAGGTCGTCACGATGGCCCCGTCCTGCGACACCGACCGGGTGGTCGAGGCGCGCACGCCGCCTGCGGTGTACAGCCCTGCCCCCTGCCCCACGACCAGCGAGTTGAAGGCGGTCTCGACCCGTTTGTAGCCGAAGGTCGAGGCATTCGCGATATTGTCCGAGATCGTGCCGAGACGGGACGAATTCGCCGTCAGGCCGGACACGCCGGCATTCATCGCTGAGGAGATGGACATGGACAGACACCCTTCTGATTTCGGTCTTGTCTGCCACCCTGCCCCGGAACGCTTAAGATAAGGCTAATCGGACCGCCTATCTCAGTAAAATCAGCTCAACCCGGTTGTTCAGCGGGTCCATCGGATTGGGCCGGCGCGGCTTGCGGTCGCCAAAGGCGCTGACCCGCTGCACGCGTTTTCCGTTGAATCCCTGCTGTTCCAGCAGGTTGCGCACCGTGTGCGCCCGCGCATCCGACAGCGGCCAGACCGGAGAGGCCAGCAGCGTTTCGGGATAGGCCCGCACATGCCCGGTCAGCGCCACGTCGTTGCGCACGTGACCGATCACCCGGGCGATGATTCCCATCAGCTCGCTCAGCGCAGGCTGGGGCTGGGCGGTGTCGTCCACGAACAGCGGCGCATCGGTCAGATCGCCCAGCTCGATCACCAGGCCCTCATCGGTCATGCGGGTGACGACATGCTGCAGCAGGTTGGTCAGCTGGGCCGATTCGGCGCCCGTGCCGGTCAGGCTGTCCTGGACGGCCTTGGCGACCTCCTCGAAATCGCCGGCCTTGTCGGTGTCGGGCAGCGGCGCCTCGATCGCGTGGCGCACGCCCTCATCCGTACCTTCGCCGCCGCCGCTGGTGGTCGACGAGGGCGTCTGGATCACGGTCGGCGCGAAATAATCGGCCAGGCCCGATTTCTGATCCTCGGTCGTGGCGCTCAAGAGCCACAAGAGCAGGAAGAACGCCATCATCGCGGTCACGAAATCCGCATAGGCCACTTTCCAGGCGCCGCCGTGATGGCCGCCCTCGGACGAGGCCTCGATCCGCTTGATGATGATGGACGGCCCGTTCAGCCCCTTGCCCGCAGCCATGATGTCACCCTTTGTTCCAGTCAGACTTCCTTGTCGCCGGAGCAAAGGTTTCAGGCAAGTTAACGGATCAAATGCGCCCTATTCATAGCTGCGGCGATCCTCGATGACCTTGCCGTCATTGGGCAGGCTGCCGGGCGCGACCAGCTGAACGTCGGCGCGCATCTTCAGCGTCTCCATGACCGAGGCCGCGTAATCGCCGCCCTGCCCCGCCGTCTCCAGCTGGACGGTCATCACGTCCATCTCTCCCTGGCGGTCGGCGATGACGCGGGCGCGCGACACGTCCGCATGGCGCGCGACCAGGGCCGCGACCTGTTCGGGGCGCACGAACATGCCCTTGATCTTGGTGGTTTGATCGGCGCGTCCCATCCACCCCTTGATGCGCATGTTCGTGCGACCACAAGGGCTGGTGCCCGACATCACCGCCGACAGATCGCCCGTGGCAAAGCGCACCAGCGGATAGTCCGGGTTCAGCGTGGTCACCAGAACCTCTCCGACCTCGCCCTCGGGGACCGGATCGCCGGTGCCGGGGCGCACGATCTCGACGATCACGCCCTCATCGACGATCATCCCCTCCAGCGCCTCGCTCTCATAGGCGATGTTGCCCAGATCGGCGGTCGCATAGCATTGCCGCGTCACGATCCCGCGGTCCGCATACAGCGCGCGCAGCGACGGGAACAGCGCACCGCCGCCCACCACCGCCTTGGTGAAGGACAAGACCTCGCCCATCTCGTCGGCGCGGTCCAGGATCACCTTGAGGAAATCGGGCGTGCCGGCATAACAGGTCGTGCCAATGTCGACGGCCGCGCGCACCTGCAGTTCTGTCTGCCCGGTGCCGGCGGGCAACACGGCCGCGTCCACCGCCCGCGCGCCTGATTCGAACATCATCCCGGCAGGCGTCAGGTGATAGCCGAAGCAGTTCTGGACGATGTCTCCCTGCCCCACGCCCGCGGCATGCAGGAAGCGGCCAAGCCGCCACCAGTCGCCGTCGCGCCGACCGGGTTCATAGATCGGGCCGGGGCTCTGAAAGATGTGGTCGAACTGCGCGGCGGGGCGGGTGGTATAGCCGCCGAAGGGGGGCTGCTTGCGCTGCGCCTCGGACAGCTCGGCCTTGCGGATCACCGGCAGGCGGGCCAGCGCGGCGCGGTCGGTCACTGCCTCCGGCTCCACGTCGCGCAACAGGCGCGCCATCGCGGGGGCCAGCTTGGCGCGGCTCAGCGCCAGCGGCAGGGCCTGGGCCAGCGCCTCGGCGCGCTGACCCTCGTCGCGCGTTTCCAGTTCGTCGTAATATCCCATGATGACCCCCTCAGGCCAGCCAGCGCTTGCGCCGGCGATAGCTGCGCACGTCGCGGAACGATTTGCGTCCCTCATCCGACATGCCCAGATAGAATTCCTTGACGTCCGGGTTCTCGCGCAGCTGCGCTGCCGGACCCTCCATCACCACGCGGCCATTCTCCAGGATGTACCCCTGATGCGCATAGCGCAGCGCCACGTTGGTGTTCTGCTCGGCCAGAAGGAAGGTCACGCCCTCGCCCTCGTTCACGGCCTTGACGATCTGAAAGATCTGCTCGACCAGCTGCGGGGCCAGGCCCATCGACGGCTCGTCCAGCAGGATCATCTGCGGGCGCGACATCAGCGCGCGACCCATCGCGGTCATCTGCTGCTCACCGCCCGACGTGTATCCCGCCTGGCTTTTCCGCCGCTCGCGCAGGCGCGGGAAATACTCATAGACCATCTCCAGGTCGCGCTTGATCGCCGCCGATCCGTCGCGGCGGGTATAGGCGCCGGTCAGCAGGTTCTCCTCGACGGTGAGATGCTCAAAGCAGTGGCGGCCCTCCATCACCTGAATGACGCCGCGCCGGACCAGCGATGCGGGGTCCTGGGCGGTGATGTTGTCGCCCTGATAGGTGATCGAGCCCTTGGTCACCTCGCCCCGTTCACTGGCCAGCAGGTTCGAGATCGCCTTGAGCGTTGTCGTCTTGCCCGCCCCGTTGCCCCCCAGCAGCGCGGTGATGCCGCCTTTCGGCACGGTCAGGCTGACACCCTTCAGCACCAGAATGACGTGGTTATAGATGACCTCGATGTTGTTCACATCCAGCAGCGTCTCGCGGTTCTCGGCATCGAACATGGGCGGTCCCCTTGATTGCGGAACCGGCGGCGGGGTGACCGCCGCCGGTCATGGATCAGTTGCAGCGCGCGGTCAGGCCCGCCTCGGCGGCATAGGCCGCGCTGTCCTCGGCGACCAGCGGGTCCAGGATCTCGGCATCCGGCTCGATGAAGTCGGTGATCAGCGACCAGCTGCCCTCACCGGCATTCCACTGCTGCATGCGGGCCAGGCCGTCGCCGCCGTGGTTCTCGCAAGACAACGCGATGGGGGCGCCGAAATCGGGCAGGCCCAGCTCGGCCATGCGTTCGGCGGTGATCTCCAGCGCCTCAAAGCCGTCGCGCATCTGCGCGGGCGTGATCTCGGAGGTGCCGGCCAACTCCTGCGCCTTGGCGATGGCCTCGGCGATCACCAGCGCCGCATAGGCGCCGCGCGAATACAGCACGCTGCCCGCCTGATCGCCCGCACCCGCGGCCTTGCCCGCGTCGTAGACGTATTGCTGCAGGTCGTCATACAGCGGATAGTCGCGGCCCACCCCGTGGAAGGTCAGCGCCTTGTAGCCATCCGCCCCGGCACCCGCCGCGCGCACGTCGTTCTCCGAGCCGGACCACCAGATGCCGATGAACTTGTCCATCGGAAAGCGGATGTTCACGGCCTCCTGGATGGCGACCTGGTTCATCACGCCCCAGGCATACATGATCACGTAATCGGGCCGGTCGCGGCGGATCTGCAGCCATTGCGACTTCTGCTCCTGGCCGGGCGCATCGACCGGCAGCAGGTTCAGCTCGAACCCGTGCTTTTCGGACAGCTCCTCCAGGGTGCGGATCGGCTCCTTGCCATAGGCCGAGTTGTGATAGACCAGCGCGATCTTCTTGCCGGACAGATCGCCGCCCTCCTGCTCCAGGATATGCTTGACCGCGACCGAGGCCCCGTCCCAGTAGTTCGCAGGCGCGTTGAACACCCATTCAAACACCGAGCCGTCCTTGGCCGAGGTGCGCCCGTAACCCGGCGTGTACAGCGGGATGCCGTCTTGGCTGATGCGCGGGATCAGCTGATAGGTGATGCCGGTGGACAGCGGGTTCAGCACCAGCGGGTTCTGGGTGCGCAGCGATTCATAGCACTCGACCCCCTTTTCGGTGTTGTAGGCCGTCTCGCATTCCGGGACCTGCACCAGCTGGCCGCCGATGCCGCCGTCGCGTTCGTTCAGCAGGGTGAAGTAATCGGCAAAGCCGTCGGCATAGGGGATGCCGTTCGCGGCATAGGGCCCGGTCCGATAGGACATGTTCGGCACGATCAGATCGGCCAAGGCGGGGGTCGCGACCATCATCGTGGTGGCCAGGGCGGCAAGGGTCAGTTTCATTGCGGGTCTCCTCCCAGAGATGCGATGCCGGTTGCCCGGTTCTTCGGTTTAATGCGGGAACGGCCAGAGGCGCAGCTTGTCCTTGGCCAGGCGCCACAGGCGCGCCAGGCCGTGCGGCTCGACGATGAGGAAGGTCACGATCAGCGCGCCCACGATCATCAGCTCGATATGGGCGGCCAGATCGGTGGGCCAGCCAAGCGTGCCGACCAGGGTGTTCTTCAGCAGCACCGGCAGCAGGACCAGGAAGGCCGCGCCGGCAAAGCTGCCGAAGATGCTGCCCAGGCCGCCGATGATGATCATGAACAGGACCAGAAAGCTTTTGTTGATGCCGAAGGCCTCGCCGACCTCGGCCGCGCCCAGATAGACCGCAAACAGCAGCGCGCCCGCGATGCCCACGAAGAAACTGGAGACCGCAAAGGCCGACAGTTTCGCACGGAGCGGGTTCACGCCGATGATCTCGGCCGCGATGTCCATGTCGCGGATCGCCATCCACTTGCGGCCCAGGCTGCCCCGCGTCAGGTTGCGCGCCAGCCACGCCAGAGCAAAGGCAAAGACCAGGCAGACCAGGTATTTCGCAGGCGCGCTGGCGGCGGGGCCGGTCACGGCCTGGTCGAACACCGTGCGCGTCGGCGCGGTGATCTGGCCCGAGGCCGAGTAGTTGTAGAACCACGGCACCTTGTTGAAGAGCCAGACCAGGAAGAACTGCGCGGCCAGCGTCGCGACCGCCAGGTAGAAGCCCTTGATGCGCAGGCTGGGCAGGCCAAAAAGGACGCCGACCGCGGCGGTGATCAGCCCCGCCAGCAGCACATGGATGGCGATGCTGACATCGGGGAACGCGGTCATCAGCTTGTAGACCGCATAGGCGCCCACCGCCATGAAGCCGCCGGTGCCCAGGCTGACCTGTCCGGCATAGCCGGTCAGGATGTTCAGCCCCATCGCCGCGATCGCATAGATCAGGAAGGGCACCAGCACCGCATTCGCCCAGTAATCGTTGATGACGAAGGGGATGATGCCGAAGGCCACAGCCAGGATCGCGTAATAGCCCCAGCGGTCCAGCCGGATCGGAAAGGTCTGGCTGTCGTCCCGGTAGCTGGTCTTGAAGTCGCCTGCCTCGCGATAGATCATGCGGTCGTTCCCTGTGCTGCGGTCGCCGCGGGGGCCAGCCCCCGCACCCCCGGGATATTTTTCTGAAGAAGAAGGGCCATGGTCACACCCGTTCGATGATGCGTTCGCCGAACAGGCCCTGGGGTCGGAACACCAGGAAGACCAGCGCCAGCACATAGGCGAACCAGTTCTCGGTCGCGCCGCCGACCATGGGGCCGATGGTGAATTCGAACAGTTTCTCGCCCACGCCGATGATCAGGCCGCCCACGATGGCGCCGGGGATCGAGGTGAAGCCGCCCAGCATCAGCACCGGCAGCGCCTTGAGCGCGATCAGCGACAGGCTGAACTGCACCCCCGATTTCGTGCCCCACATGATGCCCGCGACCAGCGCCACGAAGCCCGCGATGGACCAAACCATCACCCAGATGAAGCGCAGCGAGATGCCCACCGACATCGCCGCCTGATGGTCGTCGGCCACGGCGCGCATGGCGCGGCCCTGCTTGGTGTATTGGGCGAAGGCCACCAGCGCCGCGACGAGCATCGCCGCGATCAGCGTGGCCCAGAGGTCCAGCCGGTCGATGAAGAAGCCGTAGCCGAACCAGGTGGCGGTGACCTCCTCGATGCCGTCCGAGATGCCCTGCGGCAGGCCCACGTTCAGCGTCTTGATGTCGGCGCCCCACATCACGTCGCCCAGGCCCTCGAGGAAATAGGCCAGCCCGATGGTCGCCATGAACAGGATGATCGGCTCCTGCCCCACCAGGTGCTGGAGGACCAGCTTTTCGATCAGAAAGGCCAGCAGCACCATGACCAGCGCGGTCAGCGCCACGGCCAGCACCGCAGGCACCGTCCAGCCGAAATGGTGCAGCGAGGTCCCGAAGGTCGCGTTGATCAGATGGGCAAAGGGCACCTGGCCGTTCTGGATGCCCACCAGGGTCAGCGCCGCAAACAGCGCCATCACCCCCTGGGCATAGTTGAACACCCCCGACGCCTTGAAGATCAGCACGAAGCCCAGCGCCACCAGCGCATACATGACCCCGGTCATCAGGCCGTTCATCACGACCTCCATGCCGAAAATGAATTGGTCCATCACGCGGTTCCTTTCGGGTCAGTCATGCGGTCAGTCATGGGCCACCCCCAGATAGGCGTCGATCACCGCCTGATTGCTGCGCACCTCGGAGGGCGTGCCGTCGCCGATCTTCTTGCCGTAATCCATCACGACCACCCGGTCGGACAGGTCCATGACCACGCCCATGTCGTGTTCGATCAGGCAGATCGTGGTGCCGAACTCGTCGTTCACCGATAGGATGAAGCGGGACATGTCCTCCTTTTCCTCGACGTTCATGCCGGCCATCGGCTCGTCCAGAAGCAGCAGGTTGGGTTCCGCCGCCAGCGCACGGGCCAGCTCGACCCGCTTTTTCAGGCCATAGGGCAGACGGCCCACGGGCGTCTTGCGGATGTTCTGGATTTCCAGAAAGTCGATGATCCGCTCGACCGCGGCGCGGTTCTCGATCTCCTCGCGCTCGGCGGCACCCCACCAGAGGGCCTGGGACAGGAACCCCGCCTTCATCTTGTTCAGGCGGCCGGTCATGATGTTGTCCAGGACCGACATGCCTTCGAACAGCGCGATGTTCTGGAAGGTGCGGGCGATGCCCAGACGGGCGACCTGATAGGGCTTCATCGCCGGGCGCACCTGGCCCTTGAAGATGACCTGGCCGTCCTGCGGGTGATAGAACCCCGAAATCACGTTCAGCATCGACGACTTGCCCGCCCCGTTGGGGCCGATGATGGCGCGGATCTCTCCCTGCCTTATGTCAAAGCTGATGTCCTTGATGGCGACCACGCCGCCAAAGCGCAGGGTGATGTTTCGCAGCTCCATCACCACGGGGCCGATCTGGCGGCCATCGGCGGTGACGTAGCCGTCCTGTGTCATCGCGTTCATTGGGCTGCTACCTTCTGGCGGGCCGCGTCGCCATAGACGCGGGCATCCTCGATGCGCAGGGTCGCGCTGATCGCACCCTTTCGGCCATCCTCATAGGTGACCTCGGTGCGGGTATGGATGCTGGTCGAGCCGTCATAGAGCGCGGTGACCAGGTCGTGGAACTTCTCGGTGATGACGGCGCGGCGGACCTTACGGGTGCGGGTCATCTCTCCGTCGTCGGGGTCCAGCTCCTTGTGCAGCACCAGGAACCGGTGGACCTGACAACCCGACAGCATCGGGTCCTGCGCGACCGAGGCGTTCACGGCCTCCACGTGCTCGCGGATCTGGGCATAGACCTGTGGGTGGCCCGCCAGTTCCTGATAGCTGCCATAGGCGATGTTGTTCCTTTCCGCCCAGTTGCCCACCGCGGTCAGGTCGATGTTGATCATCGCGGTGCAGAAATCGCGGCCATTGCCGATGACCACGGCCTCCAGGATGTTGGGATAGAACTTCAGCTTGTTCTCGACATATTTGGGCGCGAACATCGTGCCGTCGGCCATGCGGCCCACGTCCTTGGCGCGGTCGATGATGCGCAGATGGCCGGTCGCCTCCTCGAAGAAACCGGCGTCGCCCGTTGCCACCCAGCCCTCGGCATCCTTGGTCGATGCGGTGCTGTCGGCGTTCTTGTAATATTCGACGAAGGTTCCGGGGCTGCGGTAATAGACCTCTCCGTTGTCGCCGATGCGCACCTCGACGCCAGGGCTGGGCACGCCGACCGTGTCGGAGCGCACCTGCCCGTCGGGCTGCTGGGTGATAAAGACCGACGCCTCGGTCTGACCGTAGAGCTGCTTCAGGTTGATCCCCAGGCTGCGGTAGAAATCAAAGATCTCGGGGCCGATCGCCTCTCCGGCGGTATAGCCCACGCGCACGCGGCTGAGACCCAGGGTGTTCTTCAGCGGGCCAAAGACGAAGATCTTGCCCAGGGCATAGGCCAGCTTGTCGCCAAAGCTGACCGTCTTGCCGTCCAGCAGCGCAGGACCTGCGCGATGCGCCACCGCCATGCCGCGCTTGAACAGCCAACGCTTCAGGCGGCTGGCATCCTCCATGCGGATCATGACCGATGTCAGCTGCGTCTCGAACACGCGCGGCGGCGCAAAGAAGTAGGTCGGCCCGATCTCGCGCATGTCGGTCATCATCGTGTGCGCCCCCTCGGGGCAGTTCACCGTGAAGCCGGACCACATCGCCTGACCCATCGAAAAGATGAAATCGCCGACCCAGGCCATCGGCAGATAGGCCACGATCTCCTCGACCTCGGTCAGGTTGTCGAATTCGGCGGTGTTGCGGGCGGTCTCGATGATGTTGCGGTTGGACAGGACCACGCCCTTGGGCTTGCCGGTCGTGCCGCTGGTATACAGCATCACGCAGGTGCTGTCGTAATCCAGCCCCGCGATGATCGCGTCCAGCCGCGGCCCCAGCGTCGCCGCCCCGGCGCGGCCCTGCGCCTGCACATCGGCCAGCGCCGCCATGTTGTCATGGTCGTATTTCCGCAGGCCCCGCGTGTCGGTATAGATGATGCGGGCGCTGGCGCCGGTGGTCTGCTCGACCTCCAGCACCTTGTCGACCTGCTCCTGATCGCCGCACAGCACGAACCGCGCGCCGCAATGATCCAGCACATAGGCCATCTCGGCGGCGACCGCGTCCTGATACAGCGGCACCGGCACCGCGCCGCACATCTGCGCCGCGATCATGCCCCAGTAATGCGCCGGGCGGTTGCGCCCGATGATCGCCATGTGATCGCCGGGCTTCAGCCCCTGCGCCATCAGCCCCATCGCCAGGGCGCGGATCTCTTCGGCAGCCTGGGACCAGGTCCAGCTCTGCCAGATCCCGTATTCCTTTTCGCGATAGGCCGGCCTGTCGCCGAACCGGGCGACGTTGCGCGCCAGCAGTGCGGGCACGGATTGCAGGTCGCCCGGGGGCGTTGTCTGAACGGTCATCTGTCCTCCCTCAAGGCGCTGTTGCACCCGGCCGCGCGGCACCTCCCCGTGCTGTTGCGGCCCGATCAGCTTTGGCCCCAATCCTTGCGCCAGTTTTGCCCGATTCCAACAAAATGTTACGCCGCTTTCGCAAAGGCCCCGCCGGTGCTAACGCTTTGCCCCGGAGGAGACCCCATGACCCAGCCCGCCGCACCGATCACCCCGGAGGCGATCCGCGACGACCTGACCCTGTCGGGGCTGAACCTGATCGGGCAGGCGCTGTCGATCTTTGACGCCGATCTGCGGCTGGCGGTGGCCAACCGGCAGTATCAGGCGATGTTCGATCTGCCCGACGCGCTGACCCGCCCCGGCACGCATTTCGAGGACACGATCCGCTATCTGGCCCGGCGCGGCGAATATGGCCGGGTCCAGGACCCCGAATCGGCGGTGGCGCTGCGCGTGGCGCAGGCCCGGACGTTCCAGCCGCATTACTTTGAACGCGAACGCGCCGATGGTCGATGGGTCGCGGTCGAGGGGGCACCCCTGACCCAGGGGGGCTGGGTCACCGTCTATACCGACATCACCGACATCAAGCGCCAGGAGCAGCTGCTGCGGGCGCGCTCAGACGCGCTGTCCGAACAGGTGCTGCTGAATGCCGAAAGACTGGCGGCGGCGAACCGCAAGCTGGCCGCGACCAACGCCGCCCTGTCCGAGGCGCAGCGCATCCTGACCCGGACCGAGGCCCGCACCCGCCAGGTGACCGAGATGGTGCCCGCCCATATCGCCCATATGGACGCGCAGCTGCGCTATACCTTCTCCAACCGGCGGCTGCCGGTGGTCTTTCCCGGCGCCGCGGGCAACATCGTCGGCCTGACGCTGGAGGAGGCTCTGGGCGCGGCCACGGCCCGCACCCTGCGCCCCTATATGGAACGCGCGCTGGCCGGCGATCCGCAGGTGTTCGAGATCACGCATCCGACCTCGGGGCGGCGCATCCGCATCGCGCTGACGCCGGACCGCGACGGCCAGGGCGTCTATATCCTCTCCACCGATGTCAGCGCCGAGGTCCAGTCGCGCGAGGCGCTGGCCCATGCGGCGCGGCGCAACCTGGCGGCGCGGCTGACCAGCGGCATGGCGCATGATTTCGGCAACCTGCTGACGATCATCCTGGGGCTGCAGGCGCGCCTGGCCGCCCGCGATCTGCCCTCTGATGCGGCCGAGGACGTCCAGGCCACGCTGGCCGCCGCCCGGCGCGGGGCGTCCCTGCTGGACCGGCTGGCGCAGATCACCGGCGCGCGCGAACCCGCGCTGGAGCCCACCGACCTGCCCGCGCTGCTGGACGATCTGGCGGTTCTGGCGCGCCCGTCGCTGGCCGAGGGCACGCGGCTGGACCTGGCCGTGGCCCTGCCGCCGGGGCAGCTGCTGCTGGACCCCGGCGCGCTGCAGGATTCGCTGCTGAACCTGGTGCTGAACGCGAATGCGGCGATGACCGCGCCGGGGGTCATCACGCTCAAGGCGCGGCGCAGCGGCGACTGGCTGGAGCTGTCGGTCGGCGATACCGGCCCCGGCTTCACCCCCGAGGCGCTGACCCGCGCGACCGAGCCGTTCTTCACCACGAAAAAGGGCCAGGGGTCGGGCCTGGGCCTGTCGATGGTCTATGACCAGACCAAGATGGTCGGCGGCACGATGCGCCTGTCCAACGGGCCACGCGGCGCGCAGGTGATGCTGCGCCTGCCCTGGCGTCCGGTGACGCGGCGCATGGTCCTGCTGGTCGAGGATGACGACCTGATCCGCGCGCAGGTCCGCGACCAGCTGACGGCCTTGGGCCATGCGGTGATCGAGGCCGCGTCGCTGTCGGAGGCGCGGGCGCTGACCGACCTGCCCGATCTGGGGGTGATCCTGTCGGACATCCAGCTGGGCGACGGCCTGGGGGTCGAGATGGCCCGCGCGGCGCCGGGCGGAGTGCCGCTGATCCTGATGACCTCGCTGCCGCCGGGGGACCCGTTGCGCGATCTGGCGCCGGGGCCGGTGCTGACCAAACCCTTTTCGCAGGCCCGGCTGGCGGCGGCGCTTTCCGCGCTCCGGCCCTCAGCCGAGGATACCCCATGACCGACGCCCCCCTGATCGCCATCCTGGACGACGAGCCCGAGATCCGCCGCCTGCTGTCCGCCGCGCTGGAACAGGCGGGGTTCCGCACCCAGTGCTTTGCCCGCGCGACCGAGTTCGAGGCGGCGCTGCGCCGCATCACGCCGGACGCCTGCCTGATCGACCTGGGTCTGCCCGACCGGGACGGGCTGGCGCTGGTACACAGGCTGGCCTCCGATTCGGGGGCGGTGATCATCATCGTGTCGGGGCGCGCGCAGGTGCAGGACCGGGTGACGGGGCTGGAGCTGGGGGCCGACGACTACATCACCAAGCCGTTCGAGCCGGCCGAGGTCGTGGCCCGCATCCGCGCCCGCCTGCGCAAGCCTGCCCAAGGCACGGCGCACCGCCCCCAAACCCTGCGCTTTGCTGGCTGGACCGCGGATTTCGACCGCTATCTGCTGACCGCGCCCGACGGCACCGAGACGCCCCTGTCCCACGCCGAGGCCGAGGTCCTGCGCCTGTTCACCGACAACCCCCGCCGCCTGATCACCCGGGCGCAGATGCTGGAGACCCTGGGCGGCTCAGCCGGCGACAGCTTTGACCGGGCGATGGACGTCCGTATCTCACGGCTGCGCACGAAGCTGGGCGAGGACCCGAAGAACCCCCGCCTGATCAAGACGATCTACGGCGCGGGCTACATCTTTCTGGCCGAGATCGCCTGATCCCCGCATCCCGGCCACAGGCCAGAACCGACGGCGCCCTCTGCCCTTCGGGCGGTGGCGGCGAAAGCCGGCCCCCATCGAGGGGGCCATCTTTCGCGGCGGGGGCGATGCCCCCGCGGGCAGCCCCCGCGTGCGCCATGGCGGATTGGCACCGGTCCCATGCCGCGCCTTGGCTGGCGGGATGTCCCCGCAGGGGGGTCCGGGGGGACGGGAAGTCCCCCCGGCGCCGGTTCCGAAAGATTGGGTACCACGGCCGGTATGGCGGCGCGGTCCCATCCGCTGATGGCCTTGCTGTCCATGAACTCCTCCAGCCCCATCACCCCGCCTTCGCGCGCGCGGCCCGATTTCTTGACGCCGCCAAAGGCCGACCCGGCCCCGCGCGATTCGCCGTTCATCTCGACCATGCCCGACCGCAGCTGCCGCGCCACGCGGTTGCGCCGCGCGCCGTCCTGGCTCTGGACGTAGTTCGTCAGGCCGTAGGGCGTGTCATTAGCGATGGCCACGGCCTCCTCCTCGCTGTCGAAGGGGATGATCGACAACACCGGGCCAAAGATCTCCTGCTGCGCCACGGTCATGTCGTTGGACACATCCGCGAACACCGTCGGCCGCACGAAATAGCCGCGGTTCACCCCCTCGGGCAGGCCGGTCCCGCCGGCGACCAGGCGCGCGCCTTCGTCGATGCCCGCCTGGATCAGGCCCTGGATCTTGTCCCACTGCGCGCGCGACACGACCGGACCGATATGGCGGCCCGGCTGATGGGCCGTCGCCACAGCGGTCTCCTCGGCCACCCTGGCCGCGACCTCGACCGCGCGGTCATAGACCGACCGCTCGACCAGCATCCGCGTCGGCGCGTTGCAGGACTGACCGGTATTGTAGAAGCAATGCCGCGCGCCCCGCACCACCGCCTTGTCGTCGGCATCGGCAAAAACGATGTTGGCGCCCTTGCCGCCCAGCTCCAGCACGACCTTCTTCAGGCTGTCCGCCGCCGCCTTGCTGATCGCTATCCCTGCGCGGGTCGACCCGGTAAAGCTGATCATCTCAACGTCGGGATGCACCGACAGCTGGCTGCCCACGCCCGCCCCGTCGCCGTTCACCAGGTTGAACACGCCCGCGGGCACGCCCGCCTCGTGCAGCACCTCGGCAAAGACCATCGACGACAGGGGCGCGATTTCGGAGGGCTTCAGCACGCAGGTATCCCCCGCCAGCAGCGCCGGGATCACCTTCAGCGTCACCTGGTTCATCGGCCAGTTCCACGGCGTGATCAGACCGACCACGCCCACCGGCTCCCACGCGACCATGCTGGTCGGGGCATGATCGCCCAACGGCCGCACGAACTGGAACTCCTTGAAGGCGGTGATGAAATTGCGCGTGTGCCAGGCCCCGGCCTCGGCCTGATCGGCCCGCGACATGTCCTGCGGCGCGCCCATCTCCAGGCTGATCGCGCGGGCGATATCGGGCATGCGGCGCTCGTACACCTCCAGGATACGCTCGACCACGGCCAGACGCTCGGCGGGCGGCGTCGCGGCCCAGGCCGGAAAGGCGCGCTTGGCCGCGGCCACCGCGGCATCCGTATCCGCCTGCCCGCCAAGAGAGATCACCGCCACCGCCTCCTCGGTCGAGGGGTCGATCACCTCCAGGTCGCGCGCCTGTGCCGGGGCCACCCAGGCCCCGTCGATATAGAATTTCCGCTGGTCCAGAATCTGGGACATCTCGCACTCCTCATGCATCATGCGCAAAGCCTGTCACCGCGCAGCGCCCGCCGCAACCCCGCAGCCAGTCGCATGCAAGGACGCGAATGTGTCACGCCGCCACGGCCTTCCATTTGCCGCCGCAGCGCTTATCTATGGGCGAACCGCAACCGGCTGAAAGGACATCCCCATGGGCCTGCGCATCAATGACATCGCCCCCGACTTCACCACCGATTCGACCGAGGGCCAGATCCGCTTTCACGACTGGCTGGGCGACAGCTACGCGATCCTGTTCAGCCACCCCAAGGATTTCACCCCCGTCTGCACCACCGAATTCGGCGCCGTGGCCCAGCTGGCCGGAGAGTTCGAAAAGCGCAACACCAAGGTCCTGGGCGTGTCCGTCGACACGGTCGAGGAGCACGTGAAATGGAAACGCGACATCGCGCAGTTCGCCGGCACCCCGGCCAATTTCGCGATCATCGACGACACCTCGCTGACGGTCGCCAAGGCCTATGATATGCTGCCCGCCGAGGCCTATCTGCCCGACGGCCGCACCCCCGCCGACAGCGCCACCGTGCGCACGGTGTTCATCGTAGGCCCCGACAAGAAGATCAAGCTGATGATGATCTATCCCATGACCATCGGCCGCAACTTCGCCGAGATCCTGCGCGCGCTGGACGCGATCATCAAGACCGACGGCCAGCCCATCGCCACCCCCGCGAACTGGGTGCCCGGTCAGGACGTGATCGTGGCCCTGTCGCTGGACGACAAGGCCGCCGAGGCGAAATACGGCCCCCTGGACATCAAGCTGCCCTATCTGCGGTTCGCCAAGGACCCCGCCTGATCACGGCCAGCCGTAATGGCCCATCAGGGCGGCGATGGCCCGGTCATTGCCGCCCTGCCCGGCGGCGGGGCGGTTCACCGACCGCAGGCTGACGGCCTGGCTGCCTTGCCATTCCAGAATGCGTGCCCGTCCGCCGGTCTTGGCGGGCCGCGATCCGGCCAGCCGGTGCATCCAGTAAAGCCAGATGTCATCCGCTCCCGGCGCCAGGCGCATGAACAGATCGTCCCGGGTCACATCCGCATGAAACACGCCGGGCGCATAGATCACACCCGACACGCCGGTCGGAAAGACCAGCGGTCCCGCTTCGGGCACTGCGATGTTGTGATCCCAATCCTCGTATCCGGCAGGGGCCGTGCCGGCCATCACCACCCGATGCGCGCGCAGGCAGGCGATGCCCGCGCCCCCGGCCACCACCGCCACCAGCCGCTCCAGCCAATCGGCGGGATAGAACAGATCGTCATCCGCGGTGGCGACAAAGGCATCGGGATGCGCCATCAGCGTCGGGATGATCTTCTTGTAGGACCGCCAGTCGGGACAGATGCGGATCTCCAGCCCCGGCATAGCCGCGACCTCCGGCGGCAGGCGGTGCTGATCGCCCTCGTCCAGCCATAGGATCAGACGGTCGGGCTGCACAG
Source organism: Paracoccus sp. SCN 68-21 (assembly GCF_001724535.1). Taxonomy (NCBI): domain Bacteria; kingdom Pseudomonadati; phylum Pseudomonadota; class Alphaproteobacteria; order Rhodobacterales; family Paracoccaceae; genus Paracoccus; species Paracoccus sp. SCN 68-21. Next base: position 91,183 of record NZ_MEES01000005.1, read on the forward strand.
TCTGGCGGGTCAGCGCGCGCAATGTCGGCGCCAGCGTGGCGAAACGCGCGGCATGGCTGGTCAGCGACACGATCAGCGGGCCGGACAAACCGTGCGGGCGGCCTGGCCGGTCGGGCCGCGCGGCGATTTCGGCCAGGGCGCGGGCCTGGCGGCGGCGCCGCTTGAACCGGCGGAACGCGTCAGAGATCACGGGTTTTCCCAGGCCTTGCGCAGCCAGCCGATATCACCGATGCGCCGGTACCATTTGTGCCCGCGCCCGGAAAAGACGTCCTCCATCTTGGGCGCGCCTGCGAACAGCACGATCTTCGCGCCTTCGGGCAACGACGGGTCGCGCAGATAGCTGACCAGATTGCGCGGCACACAGTCGTTCTTGAAGCTGACGCACCAGCCCTTGGGCCAATAGTGCAGATGCCCGTGCGCGGCCAGCTGCGCCGACTGGAACTGCTGGCTGATCTCGTAGTCCCGCGTGGCCGCCGCCGGATCGGCCAGATAGGCGTCCAGCACATAGCCATGCGCACCCACCTGATAGCGGAACACGCTGGAATTGCCGACGCTGTGCAGGAACCGGTCGCGGGGCGGATTGACGCGGCGCAGCGGCTTGGCGCGGAACAGGTCGTCGTCGCGGATGATGAAGAAATCGCCCGGCAGGTCGAAGAACGGCCCCAGATCGTCCACCACCACCAGATCGATGTCCAGAAACAGCGCCGTCCCCGACAGGCTGGCATCCGGGCCGCCCAGATCGCGCCGGAACAGCGCCAGCTTGCGCCAGCGCGTGTCGCCATGCCCCTCAGGCAGCCCCAGCTCGGGCAAGGGCAGTGCCTCGATCTGCGGATCAAGGCCCGTGGCGTCGTCAGTAAAGCAGACAAAGCGATGCGGCCGGTCCAGATGACGCGCCACCTGCGCCGCCAGCCGGTTCACGTCGGCACTGGAATAGAGCGTGCCCCATTTCATCGTCAGGATCAGGAAGGGACTTTGCGTCATGGCTGTCCACGCTCGCGTCCGACGCGATTCGAGAATCGGGCCCGGACCCATTGGCCGAACGTATGTCCCCGCGGAGGCTTGGGCACATTCTGAACGGTCCGAGCACGGTCATCTTGCAGATGCGACACGTTACCCTCGGCCTCAAATGCCATCCTGGGGTTAAGCAGCCACGCCTTCGCTGCATAGAGATCGCATGGCCAGTCAGCCTGGAATGAGACGGGCGTTGCATGGCTCATCAGCACCGCTGCCGAATCACACCGCAGGGCATACGCCATGGTACTCGTCGCCCGGTTCACGGCCCGTTGCATGGATGCAGTGGGGGAAAGACGCTTTCGTGAAAATGCCAAGCCACGCCCATATCGATAATGAAACAGTATCATTGGAACCTGTTGGTGCTGCCGCATGGTCATGAGGTCCAGCAATTCGGGCGCCAAGCGTGCGTCATCTTCAAAGATAACAGCTCCGGGCAGTCCATCATCCAGAATTTTCGCGTAGATGGCACGGTGTGACAGGGCGCAAGCGAACTCACCATCTGTCATGTCCCGCCCCAACGCCTGGCGCGCGCCGTCCCGATTGATCAGAGCCTCGCAATCGGAAGGTAGTCCGTTTCGGCCATCGACACCAAAAAATAATTGTGGCGAAAACCCCGCTCCCTCCAGCTGGGACAACAGCGGCGCACGCCGCGCGTCATCACCGGGCAGGGTCAGCACAAAGATGGGCCAATAGTCCATGGAAACCTCGCATGAAAAAGCCGGCCCCGGACGCACCGGGGCCGGCTTGGGATCAGTCGATTACTCGGCCGATTCCTGCATCGTCTCGTCGATCTCGGCACCGGTCTCCTGGTCGACCATCTTCATGCCCAGACGGACCTTGCCGCGATCGTCAAAGCCCAGCAGCTTGACGCGGACCTCCTGGCCCTCCTTCAGGATCTCGTTGGGGTGACCCAGACGGCGGTTGGCGATCTGGCTGACATGCACCAGCCCGTCCCGCTTGCCGAAGAAGTTCACGAAGGCCCCGAAATCGACCAGCTTGACGACCTTGCCGACATAGACCTTGCCCTCTTCGGGCTCGGCCACGATCGAATAGATCATGTCATAGGCCTTCTTGATCGAATCGGCATTGGCCGAGGCGATCTTGATCACGCCGTCATCGTTGATGTCGACCTTGGCGCCCGAAACCTCGACGATCTCGCGGATGACCTTGCCGCCCGAACCGATCACTTCACGGATCTTGTCGGTCGGGATCTGCATCGTCTCGATGCGCGGCGCGTGCTCGCTGAACTCGCGACGGCCTTCGGTCAGGGCGTTGCCCATCTCGCGCAGGATGTGCAGACGGCCGTCCTTGGCCTGGGCCAAAGCCTGCTCCATGATCTCGGGGGTGATGCCCGCGACCTTGATGTCCATCTGCAGCGACGTGATCCCGTTCTCGGTCCCCGCCACCTTGAAGTCCATGTCGCCCAGGTGATCCTCATCGCCCAAGATGTCGGTCAGCACCGCGAAGCGGCCGTCATCCTCCAGGATCAGGCCCATCGCCACGCCGGCGACCGGCGCCTTGAGCGGCACGCCCGCATCCATCATCGACAGCGAACCGCCGCAGACCGATGCCATCGAGCTGGACCCGTTCGATTCGGTAATCTCGGACACGACGCGGATGGTGTAGGGGAAGTCCGTCGCCGCGGGCAGAACCGCCTGCAGCGCGCGCCATGCCAGCTTGCCGTGGCCGATCTCGCGGCGGCCGGGGCTGCCCACACGACCCACTTCGCCGACCGAATAGGGCGGGAAGTTGTAATGCAGCAGGAAGTTCGAACGCGAATTGCCGTGCAGCGCGTCGATGATCTGCTCATCGTCGCCGGTGCCCAGCGTGGTCACGACCAGCGCCTGCGTCTCGCCGCGGGTGAACAGCGACGATCCGTGCGTGCGCGGCAGGATGCCGACCTCGGACACGATCGGACGGACGGTCTTGGTGTCGCGGCCGTCGATGCGGGCGCCGCCGCTGATGATGTCACCGCGCAGGATGCCCGATTCCAGCTTCTTCAGCGCCGAACCCAGGTTGGCATCGGCCAGCTCTTCCTCGGTCAGGGCGTCCTTGACCTTGGTCTTGGCGGCGGTGATCGCCTCCTGACGCTCGGACTTGTCGCGGATCGCATAGGCGGCGCGCATGTCGGCCTCGCCCAGCGACTTCACGCGGTTGTACAGCGCGCTGTAATCCGGCGACTGGAAATCGAACGGCTCCTTGGCGGCATCCTCGGCCAGGTCGATGATCAGGTCGATCACCGGCTTGATCGCGTCATGGCCGAACTTGACCGCGCCCAGCATCTCTTCCTCGGTCAGCTCATAGGCTTCCGATTCGACCATCATCACCGCGTCGGCGGTGCCGGCGATGACCAGGTCCAGGCGCTGTTCGGGGTTGTTGCGCAGCTGGTCCATGTCCTGGACCTCGGGGTTCAGCACATATTCGCCGTTCGAGAACCCGACGCGCGCACCCGCGATCGGACCCATGAAGGGCACGCCCGAGATGGTCAGCGCGGCGCTGGCGGCGATCATCGCGACGATGTCGGGATCGTTGACCAGATCGTGCGACAGCACGGTGCACATCACCAGCACTTCATGCTTGAAGCCGGGGGCGAACAGCGGGCGGATCGGCCGGTCGATCAGGCGCGCGGTCAGCGTCTCCTTCTCCGACGGACGCGCCTCGCGCTTGAAGAAGCCGCCCGGGACCTTGCCGGCGGCATAGTATTTTTCCTGGTAATGCACCGTCAGCGGGAAGAAGTCCTGACCGGGCTTCGGCGCTTTTGCAAAGGTGACGTTGGCCATGACGCTGGTCTCGCCCAAGGTGGCGATGACGCTGCCGTCTGCCTGGCGGGCAACCTTGCCCGTTTCCAGCGTCAGGGTTTCCTGACCCCACTGGATCGATTTCTTCACTTCGTCAAACATCTGATGTCCTCAAGGGGTGCACCGGCCCTCCGGCCACCCATGTCATATGGCGGCCCCATTGCCGCCGCCCCTATCCTTTGCATGTGCCCCGGGGCCGGGCCTCACGTCGCAGATGTTCGGCGTTTACAGGAAATTCCCCTGTTTGGAAAGTGGCGTGACCGACCCCGCCCGATCCGGGCGGGGTCCTGCCGGGGCGACGGCGCGGCCGTCAGCCCCGCCGCGTCATGCGGCCTTCAGGTTCAGGGCCGGGGCGGCGGGGCGGCCCCCGTCCGGTGCCGCCACGCGGTCGGCGGTGCGGGTATCCTCGGCCCGGAACAGGTCGCGGATCGCGGCATAGTTGCGTGCCGCCAGGCTGGTCAGACGCTCCTGCTGCAGCTTGCCTTCGGCAAAGCTGCGGGCCTGCGCCTCCTCCGAGGCCTGGTCCACGGCGCTGCGCGGCGCGGGGGCCGGGGCGCCGGTGGTCACCGACACCGAGGCCGGGGCCGCCTCACGCTCGGCCCGCTCGACCGCGCGGGCCATCCGCTCGGGATCGCTGGCGGCGGGTTGCGCCTGACCCTGCTGGGCGGTCTGGGCGGCGGGCGCCTCGTCCGCAGGGGCGGGGGCCGCGGCCCAGCTGTCCTCGGCCGGGGCGACCTGCTGGGCGGGGGCGGTCTCTCCCTGCGCGGCGGGCGCCGTCTGGGTCGGCGTGGGTTCGGTGGTCTTGGTCTCGGTTGGGGCTGCGGTGCGTGTGCCGCCCCAGCCGCCGGTCAATCCGCTGATCAACATGATGGTCTCCGGGGGTTGTGATCCCGCAGCCTTAACGTTTGATTAAACAGAGACCAAATCCACATTGCCTCTAATTTTAACGGCCCGGCCCGGCGCAACACCCGGTTAACGGGGCGCGCGCAAGCGGTGTACGCGCTGTGCACGCCCGGTGCCTTGGCGGTGCATGCCCGGTGCGGCCCAAATCCCAGCCCCTGCTGGCCCCGACGGCACCCCGCCCGATCCGGGCACCATCCCGCGCAACAGGCAACGCGCGCCGTTGCGTTAACGCAGAACGCCCGCGACCTGGGTCGCGGGCGTTCCGGCATCGGTTCGGGTGGGGCGTCGCCTCAGCGACGCAGGCCCAGCTTGCCGATCAGGGCGGTATAGCGCGCCTCTTCCTTCTTCTTCAGATAGTCCAGCAGCTTGCGGCGCTGTGCGACCATCATCAGCAGACCACGACGCGAGTGGTTGTCTTTCTTGTGCGACTTGAAGTGCTCGGTCAGGGTGGCGATGCGCGAGGTCAGGATCGCGACCTGGACCTCGGGCGAACCGGTGTCGCCTTCCTTGGTGCCGAATTCTGCGATGACGCGGGCTTTTTCTTCGACGGTGATCGACATCGGGATCTCCTTTCGGATGAAGGGTGAGGGCGCAGGCCGGGATGTCGTCCAGCAAGGTCCATGAAACACCGCAGGGCCGGATGCCCGGCGGATGGGCGCGTCTAACCGAAACCGCCCCGAAAGGAAAGCCCCCTCAGGCCCGGACCGCGACGATCTGCACGTCCTCGGCGCGCAGCCCGCCCGACTGCAGCAACCGCCCGACCGGATCGCCATTGACCTCCAGCAGGAAGGTCCCGTCCTGGTCCTCGCGCAGGGTCACCTGCGCATCGGCGGCGATCCCGGCATCCAGATGCAGCACCAGCCGATCCTCGGCGCTGTCGAAATCCGCAATGGTGGCAAGGCCTTGCCCCGTATGGCGCAGCACGAACAGATCCGACCCGGCATTCCCCGAGGCAAAGTCGTTCGCCCCCGGCATCAGCGTGTCGTCGCCCTCTCCGCCGTTCATCCAGACGGTTTCGGGACCGTCATGGCCGATCAGCACGTCATCGCCGCGGCCCCCGTCCAGGTCGTCCGACCCGGCGGTCGAGACCAGCAGATCGTCGCCGTCATGGCCCGACAGGATGTCGTTGCCTGCCCCCCCGAACAGGGTGTCGTCGCCCTCACCGCCCATCAGCGTGTCGTCGCCGTCATCGCCGAACAGCAGGTCGTCACCGCCCTGCCCGGCCAGCAGATCGTCGCCATCCCCGCCATGCAGCACGTCATTCCCGCCCTGCCCATAGGCGGCGTCGCCCTGGATCCAGTCGTCGCCATCCCCGCCGTGGATCGTGTCGTCGCCCAGGCCACCGCGCAGGTCGTCGCCGCCACCCCCGCCGCGAATCAGGTCGTGACCGGTCGTGCCCATCAGGATGTCCAGATCGTCCGACCCCTCGATGATCGAATCGACATCCGGCTCCTCGGGCTGGGGTTCGGGCTCGGGCTGGGGGGTCAGCGGCGGCAGGGCCTCGGGGTCGTCGTCGCGGCCGTCCTGATCGTCCTGGTCCTCATCGTCCTCTTGCTGCGACGAGGACATGCCGCCGACATCGATGATCAGGCCGGCCAGCATCATTCCCAGAATTCCGCCCAGAATCACCATCGTCCCAGATCCCGCCCTTGACCGGCCCCATGCCGCAGAGCCGACAATACCGCAGTCGGAACTGCCCCCGAACGGAAAAGTTGATAAAACCTTAACGCGCCCCCGCCCCTGCGGGCCAAGGCTGTATCAAGACCCACCAGCGCGGCGGGGCACGTCCGGGGAGGCGGAGTATCGCTGTCCTTTTCTGGCGAAAAGCCCCGGTCGTTCGAACAGGAAGTCCAGTGTGAGGGTCCCGGCGGCACAGCAAAGCGCTACGAAGCGCCAATCAGCGCCGGATGGCATGCATCAGCTGCCGGATGCCGATCAGCGCGACCTCGCTACGCATGTTCTTCAGCCGCCGAGTCAGGAAGTCGGCGTGCACATCCCAGCTTTGACCCTGCCAAACGGATGCTCGACCGCGCAGCGGCGCAGCGTCATCGGATCGGGATCGCGGTCGAGCCTCTGCCAAACGCCCTCGCCCGACCTGGCCGGGCGCGGCACGGTCGTGGTGATCCACGCCTCGCGGCACTCAAAAATCTCACGGCCACTGAAACACCTCTTGTCGGTGATGGTGTTCAGCTCATCGCGCCGTAACGCCTTCTTGGTCACGATCGAAGCCTCGGATAGTGACCTCATGCGCGACGAACAAAGGCGACTGGCGATCTTGCCCCTGGTGAAATTCCGGTCGCGGTTGTTCACAGCCATGATCTGGGCTTGCCGTCGATGGCACCACCGTTCGCGCACCGGAACTCCGCGATGGTCATGTGGTTGGGCGTCAGGCGCCGGACAGCCGCATCACCGCGACACTGCGCCCGGCCTCGCGCTCGGACCTTCGTCTGGAGGGGATGCGGTTCAGATAGCCGTAGACGACAAGCTTCAGCAGCTTCACCGGATGATAACCCGGCCGCCCCGTCCGTGCAGCCAGGGCGCGAACGAACCCGAGAGCAGGCAGATCAAGCTCATCGACAAACGGATCGACAGCGCGAAGGTCATCTTCACCGATCCAGTCGCCAAGTCGATCCGGGAACAGCGGCGTCTGACTGCGTTGCACCCCTTCGATGAAGCCGGTCATGGACTGGCCTCCTGACGTCGGAAAGCATGGCACCGCCAGGTTTTGACACAGGCTCGGCCCATAGGCCACCGGCGGACACGCCAGGCCAAAGGGCCCGCGCGGACGTGAAAAAACCCGCCTTGCGGGGCGGGTTGTCTCGTCGTTTTCGTCGTGACCTGCCGGATGCCCGGCCAGGGCGCGCGCCGATCAGCCCTGGCGGGCCTTGAAGCGGCGGTTGGTCTTGTTGATCACGTAGATGCGGCCCTTGCGGCGCACCACCTGACAGTCGCGGTGCCGGCTCTTGAGCGAGCGGAGCGAATTGCGAACCTTCATCGGTCTTCTCCATCATCGCGGCGCAGCGCTGCCGCCAGGAAAACGAAATGCCCCCGGTTGTGGCCGGGGGCGGCGAAATAATGGTGGGCGGTACTGGGATCGAACCAGTGGCCACTACGATGTCAACGTAGTGCTCTACCGCTGAGCTAACCGCCCGTTCCTTGGATGCAGCCCCGTCTTCTTGCGAAAATCCGGTGCAACCCCCTCGGTCGGAATGCCTATACCGGGGGTCTTCGGGGTATTCAAGGCCTATCCGACCGGTATTTTTCGGGTTTATATGGCACCGTTGCGCCGGATGCCGGGGTCTGCCCTTGTCACAGTCTGACCTGCCCTATGTGCTGCACCGCCCCGACACCTGGCTGTCGGGCGTGATCTTCGCATCGCCCCATTCGGGCTGCGACTATCCGGACTGGTTCCTGGAGGGCACGCGCCTGCCCGTGCCCGTCCTGCGCTCGTCCGAGGATGCCTTTGTCGACCGCCTGATCGCCCCGGCGCAGGCCTTGGGCGCGGTGACGCTGGCCGCCCGCGTGCCGCGCTGCATCGTGGACCTCAATCGCGGCCCCGACGAGATCGACCCCCTGGTCGTGCGCGGCGTGCCCCGTCATCCGCTGAACCAGCGCACCCTGGCCGGGCTGGGGGTGATTCCCCGCGTCGTCAGCCAAGGCCGGGTGATTCACGAGCGCCAGATCGACCGGGCCGAGGCCGACCGCCGAATCGCCGCCTGCTGGCGTCCCTATCACATCGCGCTGGCCCGGCTGATCGCGCAGGCCCGCGCCCGATTCGGGCAGGCCATCCTGATCGACATGCACTCCATGCCCCATGACGCGCTGTCGCATCTGCAGGGCGAGCGGCCCGACATGGTGTTGGGCAACCGCCACGGGCTGTCCGCGGCCGCCCGCGTGTCCGATGCCGTCTGCGCCGCAGTCGAGGCCGAGGGCTGGACCATCCGCCGCAACACGCCCTTTTCCGGGGCCTATATCTGTTCGGCCTATGGCCGTCCGGCGCAGAACGTCCATGTCGTCCAGCTGGAGATCGACCGCTCGCTCTATATGGACGAACCGACCATCACCCCGCGCCCCGATTTCGACGATTTCGCCGCCCGGATGGCCCGCGTGATCGCCGGGCTGGCCGCGCTTGGCGCGGATCGCGCGGGCGGCCGGATCGCCGCGGAATAGGCGTGGAGGCGTTTCACGGCGCCAAGCTGTGGCTGACGCAGGCCGACCGGATGCTGGTCTATTTGCGCGACGACCGGCCCGGCCTGCCCTTTGCGGCGCATTGGGACCTGCCTGGGGGCGGCCGCGAGGGGGACGAACCGCCCCTGTCCTGCGCGCTGCGCGAGATGGCCGAGGAATTCGGCCTGCATCTGGACCCGGGCGGCTTGGCCGGGCGCCCCTTCGTGTCGCATGCCGACCCGCGCATGATATCCTGGCTGTTCGCGGGACGGATCAGCACCAACCAGATCGCCGCGATCCGATTCGGCGACGAGGGGCAGTGCTGGCGGATGATGCCCGTGGCCGAATACCTGGCCCATCCCCGGGCGATCCCGCATTTCTGCCGCTGGATCGCCGCGATGGGCGCGGGTTAGGCCAGCTCGGCCAGGATGGCCTGCGCGGCGGCGCGGGGGTCCGCGGCCTGCCAGATCGGGCGACCGACGACGATGTGATCCGCGCCGGCGGCGATGGCCGATGCGGGGGTCTCGACCCGCTTCTGATCGCCCAGGGCAGCGCCTGCGGGCCGGACGCCCGGCGTCACGATCAGGCGCGATCCGGGCAGGGCGCGGATGTCGGCGGCCTCGCGCGGGGAACAGATGATGCCGTCGGCCCCGGCATCAAAGGCCCGCGCCGCACGCTCCACGGTGATGGCATGCAGATCGCCCGGCCGCATCATCCCCGCATCCAGATCGGCCCGGTCCAGCGAGGTCAGGATGGTGACCGCCAGGATCTTCATGTCGGACCCCGCAGCACCCTGTTTCGCCGCCGCCACCACATGCGGGTCGCCATGCACCGTCAGGAAATCCAGGTCGAACTGCGCCAGCCCCCGCACCGCGGCCTCGACCGTGGCTCCGATGTCGAACAGCTTCATGTCCAGAAAGATGCGCTTGCCGTGGTCCTGCTTCAGCTCACTGGCCAGCGCCAGGCCGCCGCCGGTCAGCATGCCCAGACCGATCTTGTAGAACCCCACGGCGTCGCCCAGCGTCTCTGCCAGGGCCAGCCCGTCCAGCACGTTCGGCACATCCAGCGCCACGATCAGCCGGTCATCCATCGCCCAGTCCCTTTCTTTGTTCCGGCCTGCTTATGGCACGCTTGAAACCACCCCGCGACCCCCCCAAATCTGATCCATCAGACCCGGACCGGGGCGTGCCGCAACAGGGCGCCACCAGCACGGGGGCTTTGCAAAAGGAGTACTGCCGATGAACATGGACAAGTTCACGGAACGGTCGCGCGGCTTCCTGCAATCCGCCCAGACCATCGCGATCCGCGAGAATCAGCAGCGCGTGATGCCCGAGCATCTGCTCAAGGCGCTGATGGATGACGACCAGGGCCTGGCCTCGAACCTGATCACCCGCGCGGGCGGCGACGCCAAACGCGTGCGCGAGGCGGTGGATGCCGCCGTGGCGAAACAGCCCAAGGTCAGCGGCTCGGGCAGCGGGCAGGTCTATGTGGACCCGTCGCTGGTCCGCGTGCTGGACGAGGCGGAATCGGTGGCCAAGAAGGCCGGCGACAGTTTCGTGCCCGCCGAACGGGTGCTGATGGCGCTGGCGATGGTGAACACCAATGCCCGTGATGCGCTGAGCGCGGGAAAGGTCAACGCGCAGGCGCTGAACGCGGCCATCACGGACATCCGCAAGGGCCGCACCGCCGATACGGCATCCGCCGAGGACAGCTATGAGGCGCTGGAGAAATACGCCCGCGACCTGACCCAGGCCGCCCGCGACGGCAAGATCGACCCGATCATCGGCCGCGATGAGGAGATCCGCCGCGCCATGCAGGTCCTGTCGCGGCGCACCAAGAACAACCCCGTGCTGATCGGCGAACCCGGCGTCGGCAAGACCGCCATCGCCGAAGGCCTGGCCCTGCGCATCATCGACGGCGACGTGCCCGAAAGCCTGCGCAACAAGCGCCTGATGGCGCTGGACATGGGCGCGCTGATCGCGGGCGCGAAATATCGCGGCGATTTCGAGGAGCGGCTGAAGTCGATCCTGAAGGAGATCGAGACCGCCGCGGGCGAGATCATCCTGTTCATCGACGAGCTGCACACGCTGGTCGGCGCGGGCAAGGGCGACGGCGCGATGGATGCGGCCAACCTGATCAAGCCAGCCTTGGCGCGCGGAGAGCTGCATTGCGTCGGCGCGACCACACTGGACGAATACCGCAAGTATATTGAAAAGGACGCGGCCCTGGCCCGGCGGTTCCAGCCGGTGCTGGTCGAGGAACCCACCGTCGAGGACACGATCAGCATCCTGCGCGGCATCAAGGAAAAGTATGAGCTGCACCACGGCGTGCGGATCAGCGACGCGGCCCTGGTCGCGGCGGCGACCCTGTCGCACCGCTACATCACCGACCGATTCCTGCCCGACAAGGCGATCGACCTGATGGACGAGGCCGCATCCCGCCTGCGGATGGAGGTCGACAGCAAGCCCGAGGAGCTGGACCAGCTGGATCGTCAGATCCTGCAATTGCAGATCGAGGCCGAGGCGCTGAAGAAGGAGGACGACGCGGCCTCCAAGGACCGGCTGGAGCGGCTGGAGAAGGACCTGTCCGGCCTGCAGGAGCGCAGCGCCGAGATGACGGCCCGCTGGCAGGCCGAACGCGACAAGCTGCAGGGGTCACGCGACCTCAAGGAACAGCTGGACCGCGCCCGCGCCGACCTGGACCAGGCCAAGCGCGAGGGCAATCTGGCCCGCGCCGGAGAGCTGTCCTATGGCGTCATTCCCGGCCTTGAAAAGCAGTTGGCCGAGGCGGAAAACGGCGGGGCCGACGGGTTGATGGTCGAGGAAGCCGTCCGCCCCGAGCAGATCGCCGAGGTCGTCGAGCGCTGGACCGGCATTCCCACCAGCAAGATGCTGGAAGGTCAGCGCGACAAGCTGCTGAAGATGGAGGAGCAGATCGGCAAGCGCGTCATCGGTCAGGCCGAGGCCGTGACGGCGGTGTCAAACGCTGTACGCCGGTCGCGCGCCGGTCTGAACGACGAGGATCGCCCCCTGGGGTCGTTCCTGTTCCTGGGGCCCACCGGCGTCGGCAAGACCGAGCTGACCAAGGCGTTGGCCGAATACATGTTCGACGATGACAGCGCGATGGTTCGCATCGACATGTCCGAATTCATGGAAAAGCATTCCGTGGCCCGGCTGATCGGCGCGCCTCCGGGCTATGTCGGCTATGACGAGGGCGGCGTGCTGACCGAGGCCGTGCGGCGGCGTCCCTATCAGGTGATCCTGTTCGACGAAGTCGAAAAGGCGCATCCGGACGTCTTCAACGTGCTGCTGCAGGTGCTGGACGACGGGGTGCTGACCGATGGACAGGGCCGGACGGTGGACTTCAAGCAGACGCTGATCATCCTGACCTCGAACCTCGGGTCTCAGGCGCTGTCGCACCTGCCCGAAGAGGCGGATGCATCGGATGCCCGCCATCAGGTGATGGAGGCGGTGCGCGGTCATTTCCGCCCCGAATTCCTGAACCGCCTGGACGAGATCATCATCTTCCGCCGCCTGTCGCGGACGAACATGGACGGGATCGTCACGGTGCAGATGGCGCGGCTGGAGAAACGTCTGGCGGGTCGCAAGATCACGCTGGACGTGGACGACGCGGCACGGATGTGGCTGGCCGATCAGGGCTATGACCCGGTCTTTGGCGCGCGCCCGCTGAAGCGGGTGATCCAGCGCGCGCTGCAGGATCCGCTGGCGGAACTGCTGCTGTCCGGAGAGGTCATGGACGGCGCGACGGTCACGGTCAGCGCCAGCCCCGAAGGCCTGCTGGTGGGCGACCGCGTGGGCCATGCCGGGCCGCGGCTTGGCGCGATCGGCGAAGGCCCGCGCCCAAAGGTCCACTGAAACAATGGCCCCCGGAGCGATCCGGGGGCCGTTTTCCGTTCAGGGCATCTCGGCCAGGAAGGCCTTGACCAGCGCCGCCGAATTCTCGGAGGCCAGCGACATGAAGACGCCCATCTCGTTCTCGCCCTCGCCGCCGCCGGCCAGGTCGGACAGCGACCGGAAGGCGATGAACGGCACCTGGTTCGCCCAGGCCACCTGCGCCACGGCGGCCGATTCCATGTCCACAACCTGCGCCTCGAAGGTCGTGGACAGCCAGTCGCGCAGGCCCGCATTGTCCATGAAGGACGACCCCGACACGCCGTTCCCGCCGACGCGGATCTGCGGCGCCGTGGTCAGGCAGTCGTTCTGGGCATTGCAGTCGGCCAAATCGGTCACCTCGGCCACGCGGGCTGCGACCTCCAGCAGGGCCGGGTCGGCGGGGAACCAGAACCGCGTCTCGGGTTCGCCCCGGTCGGATGCCACGGTCGTTTCGCGGGTAAAGATCATGCCTTCGTTCGGAAAGGGCGATGCCAGAAAGCCGGGCAGTTCGAACCCGTCGCCGACCTGACGCGCCATGACTGTTTCCAGCCACTGGCCCCACTGATCGGCCACGACCACGTCGCCGATGTTCAGCATCGGATCGATGCCGCCCGCGATACCCGAGAACACGATCGCCTCGATGTCGAACCGCTCCAGCGCCATCTGGGTGGTCATGGCCGCGTTGACCATCGACACGCCTGACAGGAACAGCACGACCTCCTGCCCCGACAGGGTGCCGGTGATGAACTCGGTGCCGTTGATGGTCTGCGTCTCGGCCCCCTCCAGATCAGCCTGCAGGCTGATCCATTCCGGCTCGAATGCCGACATCACGGCGATGCGGGGCGTGTCGTCCGCGGCCTGGGCGGCCAGGGGCGCGGCAGACAGCATCAAGGCAAGGGCAGGACGGATCATGGGACGGGCCTTTCACGATGTGCAATTCCGCCCCCGGCTTAGGCCGCCCCGCCCGTGATAGCCAGAGGCCGCGCCCTGTCGCCGCGTCACGGCTTGCCCACTGCCCAACAGGCGGGCATCGTGGCACAAATCCTAGGGAGGTTATCCATGCTGCCACCGATCCTGCAGGGCCTGCGCATTCCGGTCGTCGCCTCGCCCATGTTCATCGTCTCGGGGCCCGATCTGGTCATCGCGCAATGCAAGGCGGGCATCGTCGGCAGCTTTCCAGCGCTGAACGCGCGCGAGCGTGAGGGCGAGCCGTCGATGCTGGACGCCTGGCTGACCCGGATCGAGGAGGAGCTGGACCGCCACAACCAGGCGAACCCGGACCGCCCCGCCGCCCCCTTCGCCGTCAACCAGATCGTGCATCGCAGCAATGCCCGGCTGGAGCGCGACATCGAGATCTGTCACCGCCACAAGGTGCCGATCTGGATCACGTCCCTTGGCGCGCGGGTCGAGGTCAACCAGGCCGCCCATGATTGCGGCGGCATCGCGCTGCATGACGTGATCAACAACATGTTCGCGAAAAAGGCCGTCGAAAAGGGCGCCGACGGGCTGATCGCGGTGGCGGCGGGCGCGGGGGGGCATGCGGGGCCGCAATCGCCCTTTGCCCTGATCCAGGAGATCCGCGAATGGTTCGACGGGCCGCTGCTGCTGTCGGGGTCGATTGCCACGGGGCGCGCGGTGCTGGCGGCGCAGGTGATGGGAGCGGATCTGGCCTATATCGGCAGCCCCTTCATCGCGACCGAGGAGGCGAACGCCCAACCCGACTACAAGCAGATGATCGTGGACAGCACGGCGGCCGACATCGTAACCTCGTCGCTGTTCACGGGCGTGTCGGGCAACTATCTGGCGCCCTCGATCCGCAAGGCGGGGCTGGACCCGGACAACCTGGCGGCGGCGGATGCCAGCGCGATGAATTTCAGCGACGGATCGTCGAAACCCAAGGCCTGGTCCACCATCTGGGGCGCGGGCCAGGGCATCGGCGCGGTGCGCGCGGTGGAACCGGCGGGCGTGCGCATCGACCGGCTTGCGACGGAATATCACGCCGCGAAAGAGGCCGTTTCGCGCCTGTGACCTTTGCGGATGGGCGGTCCGATCCCCATATGGAGGGACGAACTGCCCATCCGTGGAGGACCCGATGGCCTATGAGAAAACCCCCGACGCGATCGCCCGACTGACCCCCGAGCAGTATCGCGTGACCCAGGAGAACGGCACCGAGCGCGCCTTTACCGGCGAATACGACCACCATTTCGACGCCGGCCTCTATGTCGATGTCGTCTCGGGAGAGCCGCTGTTCGTCAGCAGCGCCAAATACAATTCCGGCTGCGGCTGGCCCGCCTTCACCAAGCCCGTCGAGGGCAACGTGACAGAGCATCGCGATGTCAGCCACGGCATGGTCCGCATTGAGGTCCGATCCAAGCACGGCGACAGCCACTTGGGGCATGTGTTCCCGGACGGACCGCAGGATCAGGGCGGGATGCGGTATTGTATCAATTCGGCATCCTTGCGGTTCGTACCCAAGGACCGGATGGAGGCCGAGGGCTATAGCGACTATCTGGCCCAGGTCGAGGAGGTGCATCATGACTGAGCGCGCGGTTCTGGCGGGGGGCTGTTTCTGGGGCATGCAGGACCTGATCCGGCGCATGCCGGGGGTGGTGTCCACGCGGGTCGGCTATAGCGGCGGCGACGTGCCGAACGCCACCTATCGCAACCACGGCACCCATGCCGAGGCGATCGAGATCATGTTCGATCCGGACCTGATCAGCTATCGCCGGCTGCTGGAGTTCTTTTTCCAGATCCACGATCCGTCCACGCCGAACCGGCAGGGCAATGATATCGGGCCGGGCTATCGGTCGGCGATCTATTACGCCGATGATGCACAAAGGCAGGTCGCGCTGGACACGATCGTGGATGTAGATGCCTCGGGCATCTGGCCAGGTCGCGTAGTGACCGAGGTCGAGCCGGTGGGCGATTTCTGGGAGGCCGAGCCCGAGCATCAGGATTATCTGGAGCGGTTCCCCAACGGCTATACCTGCCACTTCCCGCGCCCCGATTGGGTCCTGCCCAAACGCGACGCAGCCGAGTGACGAGAAGGCGCCCCGGAACTTGGTTCCGGGGGGCTTTTTTGCGTCCCGCGACGGCCGGGGGGCTGCCGCCCCCCGGACCCCCCGCCCACCGCGATCACGCCCTCGTGGTCAGCGACGCGGCGGCCTGACCCGGAACACCGCGCAATAGAGCGCCGGCACGAAGACCAGCGTGACCAGCGTGCCGGCGATGATGCCGCCCATCATCGCATAGGCCATCGGCCCCCAGAACACCTGCCGCGAGATCGGGATCAGCGCCAGCGACGCCGCCGCCGCAGTGAGCAGGATCGGGCGGGCGCGGCTGTCGGAGGCCTCGAACACGGCGTCCCACTGGCTGCGGCCCTTGTGCAGCAGCTCCTGGATCTCGTGGACCAGGATGACCGAGTTGCGGATCAGGATGCCGATCAGCGCCAGGATCCCCAGGATCGCCACGAAGCCCATCGGCACTCCGAAGGGGACCAGCACCGCCACCACCCCGATCAGCCCCAGGGGTGCGGCGGCGATCACCACCAGCGAGGCGCGGAACCCCTGCATCTGCGCCATGACCAGCACCGCCATGATCAGCAGCATTACCGGCACCGCCGCCGCGATCGGGGCCTGGCTGTCGGCAGAGCTTTCGACGCTGCCGCCCACCGCGATGCGGACATCGGAGGGCAGGGTCGCCTGGTATTCGGCCACCTGCCCGGCCAGCGCGGTGACCAGCGTCGCGGGCTGATCGGCGGTGGCGATGGCGGCCTTGACCGTCACCGTGGGCAGGCCGTTACGCTGCATGATCAGCGGCTGTTCCGACCCGTATTCCAGCGTCACCAGCGCGGCCAGCGGCACCGTGCGGCCGTCCGACAGGTTCAGCTGCACGCTGCGGATCGAATCCAGCGACTGGCGGTCATCGGCCATGCCACGGACCACCACGTCGATCAGGAAGATGTCGTCGCGCAGCTGCGTGACCCCGGCCCCGCTGAACAGCGCGGTCAGCGCCTGCGCGATATCCGCGCTGGTCACGCCCAGCTGGCGGGCCTGATCCTGATCGACCACCAGGCGGACCATGCGCGCGGGCTCGTTCCAGTCCAGGGCGATGTCGCGCAGGCGCGGCTCGGACGCGATCAGCGTGGCCAGGCCCTGGGCCGCGTCGCGGGCGGCATCGGCATCGGGGGCGGTCACGCGATACTGCACCGGCTTGCCGACGGGCGGGCCGATTTCCAGGTTCTTGACATAGATGTCGACGCCCGGAAATTCGGCGGCCGCCAGCGCGTTCAGCCGCGCCTTGACCCGGTCGCGGGCGGCCAGGTCGGGGGTCTGGATCACGATCTGGCCCATATGCGGCCCCGCCGTCGGCACGTCCATCGACAGCACAAAGCGCGGCGCCCCCTGCCCCACATAGGAGGTCCAGAACAGCACGTCGTCATCGCCCGCAAGGCTGGCCTCCAGCCGGTCCATGTCGGCGCGGGTACGCGCGATGGACGCGTTCTGGCGTTCGGTGATGTCGACCAGGACCTCGGTCCGGTCCGAGGTCGGGAAGAACTGCTGTTCGACGAACCGCATCCCCCAGACCGATGTCGCAAAGATCGCCAGCGTCACCGCGATGGTCAGCCATTTCAGCCGCATCGCCACGCGCAGCAGGCGGCGAAAGCCCCGCCGCAGGCGCCCCGGCCCCGCATGGCCATGCCCCATGTCGGCCCGCAGGAAGGTCACGCCCAACAGCGGCGCGAACAGCACCGCCACGACCCAGGACACGACCAGCGACACCGCGATGACCACGAACAGCGAAAACGTGAACTCGCCCGCGGCAGAGCTGTTCAGCCCGATCGGGATGAAGCCCGCGACCGTCACCAGCGTCCCGGTCAGCATCGGGAACGCGATCGAGGTCCAGGCATAGCTGGCCGCATCGGTCAGCGATTCCCCGATCTCCAGCCGTGAGATCATCGTCTCGATGGCGATCATCGCGTCATCGACCAAAAGGCCCAGGGCGATGATCAGCGCGCCCAGAGAGATCCGCTGAAGCGTGATGCCGTACAGGTCCAGGATGACGAAGGTGATCGCCAGGCACAGCGGAATGGTCAGCGTCACCACCAGCCCCGCGCGCAGCCCCAGGCTGATGAAGCTGACGACCAGCACGATGGCCACGGCCTCGGCCAGGGCGGTGACGAAATGACCCACGGCCTCCTCGACGACATGGGGCTGGTCGGCGATCTTGGCCATCTCGATGCCGATGGGCAGGTCGGCGGCAATGCGGTCCATCAGCGTGTCCAGCTCCGCGCCGAACTCCAGGATGTTGCCACCCTGACGCATGCCGATCTGCAGCCCGATGGCGGGCTGGCCGTCGTAACGGAACAGCGATTGCGGCGGGTCGCGATAGCCGCGCGTGACACTCGCCACGTCGCCCAGGTTGAAGAACCGCTCTCCGACGCGCAGGTTCACGGCCTCGATCGAGGCCGCACCGTCGAACTGGCCGCCGATGCGCAGCAGGATGCGTTCGGGGCCCGCCTCGATCACGCCCGAGGGCGCGATGGCGTTCTGCTGGGCCAGGGTGGCGATCACTTGCGCCTGGTTCAGGCCCAGGGCCGCCAGCCGCGCGGCCGAGAATTCCAGGAACACCTGCTCGTCCTGCACGCCCAGCAATTCGGTCTTGCCCGCCGCATCCAGCGCCGCGACCTGACGGCGGATCGCCTCGACCCGGTCACGCAGCTCGCGCGGCGTGAATCCGTCGGCGGTGAAGGCATAGATGTTGCCATAGACGTCGCCAAAGCTGTCGTTGAACTGAAAGCCTGCGAATTCCTGCGGGAAATCGGGGCGGATGTCGCCCATCATCTGGCGCACGCGCTTCCACACCTCGGGGACGGCGGGGCCGCGGATGGTGGGGTCCAACTCGACATAGACGACCGCCTGGCCGGGGGCGGTGACCGATCGGGTAAAGTCCAGCTCGTCCAGCTCCTCCAGCTTGGTCTCGATGCGGGTGGTGACCTGGGTCAGCGTCTCGTCGATGGTGGCGCCGGGCAGGGCGGCTGCGATGATCATCGTCTTGATGGTGAAATCCGGGTCTTCCTCGCGGCCCAGGTTCAGATAGCTGATGGTGCCCGCGATCATCGACACGATCAGCAGGAACCACACAAAGCTGCGATGCCGCAGCGCCCAGTCCGACAGGTTGAATCTCACGGCTGCAGCCTCCGGCCGACGGGCTGGCCGGGGGCCAGGGATTTCACGCCGCGAATGACGACCTCGTCGCCCGCGTTCAGGCCCCGCGTGATCGACACGCGCCCGCGGAACGGGGCCGCGGCCTCGACCGCGGCGGGGTCGACGCGGGCCGCCCCGCCCTCGCGGGTAACGCGCCAGACAAAGGGTCCGTCAGCGCCCGCAACCACCGCCTCGGCGGGCAGCGACAGCGACGGCGCATCGGCCGTGCCAAAGCGCGCGCGGACCAGCGCCCCAAGGCGAAAGGGCGCCTCGGGCGGCAGGGTCAGATACAGCCGCCGCGTGCGCGTGGCGCTGTCGGCGACGGGGTCGATGCGGTCCAGCCGCGCGGTCACCCCGGCCTGCGGATCGCTGCGGTGCCAGACGGTAAAGCCCGCGCCCGGCTCCAGCCCGATCAGGGCCTGTTCGGGCAGGTCGATCACCACCTCAGGACTGTCCTGCGCGGACAGCTGGATGACGGGCGCGCCCGCCCCCACCACCGCGCCCGGCGCCTCGAAGACGGCGCTGATGACGCCGGCAAAGGGCGCGGTCATGCGGGCGAACCCCTCGGCATCCTCGGCGCGCAACAGTTCGGACCGGGCCTGTTCGACCGCGGCGCGGGCGGCGCTGGCGGCCTGGCGGGCCTGCTCCAGCTGGGCGCCGGGGGCGACGTTGCGCGCGGCCAGGGCCTGGGTCCGCTCCAGCGTGGCCTGGGCGGTGCGGTCCTGCACCTCGGCCGCGTCCAGGGCTGCACGGGCGGCGCGGGTCGTGGCGGCCAGATCGTCGGTGGACAGCCGCGCCAGCAGATCGCCCGCCGCGACCCGGTCACCCAGATCGACGGGCCGCTCGACCATCCGCCCCAGGGTCTGAAAGCCCAGCTGGACCTGCGTGCGGGCCACGACGACGCCGGGAATCCAGCGCGCATCCGGGCCGCGATCGGCGACGATATCGGTGACCACGGGGCGCGGCGGACCCGCAGGCTCCTGCGCCTGCCCGCCGAAACTCAGCCAATCGGGCAACGACAGGGCCGCCGCCGGGCCGCAGGCCAGCAGCAGCGCAAGGGCCAGAACCGCGCGCCTCATGGCCGGACCTCGGCGGGCTGCACGCGGCGGCCGGGATAGAGCAGCTGCGCCCCGTCGCCGACCACCTGCTGGCCATCCGCCAGCCCGTCCGAGACATAGATCGTCCCGTCCCCGAAATGGCTGATCGTGACCGGCGCCAGCGCCACGCGCCCGTCATCGCCCACGATCCAGACCGCCGGGTCGTCGCCCGACCGCATCAGCGCGGTCCAGGGGACCACTACCCCCTCCTCCAGCGCCAGACCCAGATGCCCGCGCACCGATGCGCCCAGCAGGGCGGTCCCGTCCTGGGCCATGTCGATGCGGGCGCGCACGGCGACGGTGCCGGTGCGCGGATCGACCAGGGGGGCGATCTCGGACACGGTGGCGGTCATGTCGGGGCGGTCGATATCCAGCGTCTCCAGCCGGACCTGACGGCCCAGGATGTCGCGCAGGACCGGGTCGTCGGGGGCCTGGAACACCGCCTCCAGGCCCGACAGCGCGGCCAGCGTCAGCACCGGCTGCGCGGCGGCGACCACCTGACCGGGGGCCAGCGTCTTGGCCGTCACGACCGCATCGGCAGGCGCGCGCAGGACGGTATCGTCCAGCGCCCGGCGCGCCTGATCGGCCGCCGTCTCGGCCCGTTCCAGCGCGCCCTGGGCCTGGGACAGCGCCTGTTCGGCCTGATCGGCGGCCGCCCGCGTGCCCACGCCGCGTGCCAGCAGGGCCGCGGCACGGTCCCGGGCCTGGCGGGCCTGCTCGACGCCTGCGCGGGCGGCCGACAGCCCGGCCTCGGCCACGTTCAGCGCCTGATCCTGCTGGACCGCGTTCAGCCGCGCCAGGGGCTGGCCCTGCGTGACCCGGTCGCCCTCGGCCACCAGCAGCGCAGTCACCCGGCCGCCCTGGCGAAAGCCCAGCTCCAGCGTGTCGATGGCCTCGATCTGGCCGGTCAGCTGCATGTCCAGATCCAGCGGCTGCATCCGCGCGGTCACGATGGTGACGCGGATGTCGGGCGGGGCGGGCTGCGCATGGCCGGGCAGCCCGGACAGCAACAGGACAAGGGGGAGCGATCTGAACATGGGGGGCGGGGTCCACGACTGGTGTCGCCCCAGCTTTCGGCGCTTTCCCGTGCCTTGAAAAGCCCCCATTCTCTAGGTCACGTCGGCCTTTCGATGAAATTCCTCCCGATCCCAGCTGGCATCGCGCAGGATGCGGGCCAAAACCTCGACCGCCCGCGACACATCCTCCAGATCGTTATACAGCGGCGCGAACCCGAACCGCAGCACGTCGGGCGCGCGGAAATCGCCCACCACCCCCGCCGCGATCAGCGCCTGCATCACCGCATAGCCCTGCGGATGGCGGAACCCCACCTGCGATCCGCGCATGGCGGGGTCGCGCGGGCTGTTCAGCACCAGGTCGGGGCACTGGGCCTCGACCCCCACGATGAACGCCTCGGTCAGCGCGATGGATCGCGCGCGCAGGGCGGCCATGTCGACCGTGTCCCAGATGTCCAGCGATGCCTCCAGCGCGCTCAGCGCGATGACCGGGGGCGTGCCCACGCGCATCCGCTCGATCCCCGGCGCGGGGCGATATTCCTGGTCAAAGGCAAAGGGCGCGGCATGGCCCATCCAGCCCTGCAGGATCGGTTCCGCGACCTCGGCATGGCGCGGATGGGTCCAGATGAAGGCGGGCGCCCCCGGCCCGCCGTTCAGGTACTTGTAGGTGCAGCCGACCGCGAAATCGGCATCCGATCCCAGCAGGTCGACATCGACCGCCCCCGCCGAATGGGCCAGGTCCCAGATGGCCAGCGCGCCCGCCTCATGCGCGCGGGCGGTCAGGGCCGGCATGTCGTGGCGGCGGCCGGTGCGGTAATCGACCTCGGTCAGCATCAGCACGGCCAGATCGGGGCCGATGGCGGCCTCGACCGCCTCGGGGGCCACCACGCGCAGGGTCGCGCCCAAGGCGCGCGCGATCCCCTCGGCCACGTACAGGTCCGACGGAAAGTTGCCGCTGTCCGACAGGATCACCCGGCGGTCGGGCCGCAGGGCCAGCGCCGCGCTGAGCGCCTGGAACACCTTGATCGACAGCGTGTCGCCCATCACCACCTGCCCCGCGCCCGCGCCGATCAGCCGCGCGATGCGGTCTCCGACCTTGCGCGGCTGGACATACCATCCGGCCTTGTTCCAGCCGGTGATCAGCATCTGGGACCATTCATCCGCCATCATCGCGGCCACCCGGTCGGCGGCGGCACGGGGCATCGGCCCCAGGGAATTGCCGTCCAGATAGGTCATGCCGTCCGGCAGGTGGAATGCGGCGCGGGTCTTGGTGAAATCAGTCATCGTGGGCTCCCTCTTGACGCGACGATAGCGCCGCGATTGGCTGCCCGAAAGAGGGGGAACCGATGCTGTATCAGATCACCGATTGGGACGACGCCTATGCCAATGGCGCGTATATCCCGAATGCCGATGCCTATGTCCCCCGCTGGACCGACGCGGCGGCGGCCTTTCGCGACGCCCATCCGCCGCAGGATCTGGACCGCGGGCATCTGTTCCTGCCCGAAGGCACCCCGCACGGGCTGATGGTGTTCATCCATGGCGGCTACTGGATGCGGTTCGACCCGTCGCTGTGGTCGCATCTGGCGGCGGGCGCGCTGGCGGTGGGCTGGGCCTGCGCGATGCCCGGCTATCCGCTGGCACCCGATGCGCGCATCGCTGACATGACCCGCATCGTGGCCGATCAGATCGCGGACGCGGCAGCACGGGTGGCGGGGCCGGTGGCGCTGAGCGGCCATTCGGCGGGCGGCCACCTGGCGGCGCGGATGATCTGTCCGGGCGTGCTGCCCGATGCGGTGGCGGCGCGCGTGACGGCCTGCCTGCCCATCTCTCCGCTGAGCGACCTGCGCCCGCTGATACGCACGGCGATGAACGACACGCTGCACCTGGACGCGGCCGAGGCCACCGCCGAAAGCCCCGCCCTGCTGGAGCCACGCGCGGGCATCCCGGTCACCTCGTGGGTCGGCGAGGCCGAACGACCGGAATTCATCCGCCAGGCGCGGCTTCTGGCGGATGTCTGGGCGGGGCTGGGGGCGGCGACCGACTGCGTCATCGACCCCGGCCGCCACCATTTCGACGTGATCGCGGCGCTGGCGGACCCCGCCAGCCCCCTGATGCGCCGCCTGCTGGGTTACAGCGGCTGACGATAGTCGAACGTGTCCGGGTCCGGCCCGGTGCGATGGCCGCGGTCCAGCGCGTCGATGGCCGACATCTCCTCGGGCGTCAGGGTGAAATCCAGCACGTCGAAATTCTCGGCCAGACGCTCGGGCCGCTCGGATTTCGGAATGACCGACAGGCCGTGCTGGATGTGCCAGCGCAGGATCACCTGCGCCACCGTCCGCCCCGTGCGCGCAGCCGCATCGCGGATCGCGGGCGCATCAAAGCTGTCGCCGCGCCCCAGGGGGGTCCAGCTTTGCGTGACGATGCCCAGCTGCTTGTTCACCGCCCGCAGCGGCGCCTGCACCAGCGAAGGGTGCAGCTCGATCTGGTTCAGCACGGGCGCGACGCCCGTCTCGTCGATCATGCGGCGCAGATGCGGCTCGTGGAAATTGGCGACGCCGATGGACCGGACCCGGCCTTCGTCCCGCAGGCGGATCAGCGCCTTCCAGGTCTCGACATAGGCGTCCATCGCGGGCAGCGGCCAGTGGATCAGATACAGGTCCAGATACTCCAGCCCGCAGCGCTCCATCGTCGCGTCAAAGGCCCGCAGCGCCGCATCATGACCCTGCGCATCGTTCCACAGCTTGGATGTGACAAAGATCTCGTCGCGCGCCACGCCGCTGTCGCGGATGCCCTGCCCCATCCCGGCCTCGTTCTTGTAGGCCGCGGCACCGTCGATCAGCCGGTATCCGATGCGCAGCGCCTCGGCCACGACGGCGGGGGTGGCCGCGTCTTCGATCTGCCAGATCCCGGTGCCCAGCTGGGGCATCGTCCGTCCGTCGTTCAGCGTCATCATCGGTTGGGTCATCGCGTCATCCTTTGGCTCATGCCCGCCCCAACGCCCGGACCTGCCTGCGGTTCATCCCGCCCCGGAACCCCGCGCACCCGGTGGCGGTTGTGCCGCGCGCCATACCCGTCGCGAAAGGCCCCCCAATGGACCCCCAGGTCATTCCCTTCGACCTCTCCCGGATGTTTCTGGGCGACCACCCGCCCCTGTTCTATGCCGAGATCCTGTTCCGCACCCTGCTGATCTATGTCTATGCCCTGCTGATGATCCGCTGGATCGGCGGGCGCGGCGTGGCGCAGCTGTCGATGGTCGAGTTCCTGCTGGTCATCGCGCTCGGCTCGGCGGTGGGGGACGCGATGTTCTATCCCGACGTGCCGCTGCTGGCGGCCATCGCGGTCATCACCATCGTCGTGGGGCTGAACAAGATCCTCGACCGCTTGATCGTGCGCTTTGACCGCGCCAAGCGCATCATCGACGGCCGCCCCGTGGCGCTGGTGCTGGACGGGCGCATCCTGCCCGGCGCGCTGTCCCATCGCGACCTGGGCGTCTCCGAGATCAAGGCCATGCTGCGCCTGGCGGGCATCGCCAACCTGGGCGAATTGCGCGCCGCCTACCTGGAGGCGGGGGGCGGGCTGTCGGTCTTTCGCCGCGCCACGGCCCAGCCCGGCCTGTCGCTGCTGCCGCCCGATCACCTGGTGAACCCCGACCCGCTGCCGGACAAGCCGCTTGCGATGGACGGGCAGACATGCTGTTGCCTCTGCGGCGCCCTCAGCGGGGCGCAGATCATCGCCACCCGCGCGCCCTGCCCCGAATGCGGCGGGCGGGCGTGGCTGGCCCCCGAATGGCCCGAAGGGGCCGCGCCCGCCCCCGGCGGCGCCAAACCGATGGAGTGACCGATGAAGGTCTTTACGCTGGTCGTCGAACTGGGCCGCCGCGCGGGCGACGGCCTGCCCAAGGGCGCCACCGGCGCGGGCCTTGTCTGCTATGCCGCAGGCCATGACGAGCCCGAGGCCGTGCGCGAGACCGTGGCCATCCTGAAACAGGCCGACATGGCCCCGCTGGACGTGACCGGATACGGCACGCTGGAGGAGCGCCTGGCCGACGGCCATGAGATCGACGAGGCCGAACGCGCGCTGATGGACCGCGCCCTGGCCGAGAATTCGGTGATCATCGCGCAGATGACGCCCTGGTTCGGGGACGCGCCCGACCCGGAATCGCTGCTGCACTAAGGGGCGGGAAAAGCGGGCACCGCGCCCTACCCAAGGCGGAATCCTTGGGCTAGACTGACCGGAATGAACCAAATCCGGGCCACAGATCCGGGTCAAGAAAACTTCGGCAGTCCAGAACAGGCGATTCCTTCATGTCCATTTCCCGCATCTTCCTGTCCACCACCCTGATCGGCGCGCTGGCGGCCTGCGCGTCGCCCGTGTCGCGCATGCCCAGCACGGGCGGCCCCTCGATCCCGGCCAATGTCACCGTCACGCCCATCCCGCCCGCCGCCCCCGGCGACGAGGCGGGGCTGCAGCGCTTCGTCCAGCAGTTCCGCGCCCGCGCCGTCTCCTCGGGCGTGTCGCCCGCGACCTATGACCGTGCCATGGCGCTGGCCCGCTACAACCCCGACGTGATCCGTCTGGACCGCCGCCAGGCCGAATTCTCGCGGCCCGTCTGGCTGTATCTGGACAGCGCGGTGTCGGATGTGCGCATCACCACCGGCCGCCAGAAGCTGGCGCAGCTGGCCCCGACCCTCGCCCGGATCGAGGCGCAATACGGCGTCCCGCGCGAGGTCGTCCTGTCCGTCTGGGGCATGGAATCGAATTTCGGCGCGAACCGGGGCCGGATGCAGATCATCCCCTCGCTGGCGACGCTGGCCTATGACGGCCGCCGCGGAGAGATGTTCCAGAACCAGCTGATCGCCGCCCTGCGCATCATCCAGGCGGGCGATATCGACCCCGCCGGCATGCTGGGCAGCTGGGCGGGCGCGATGGGCCATACCCAGTTCATGCCGACCTCGTATCTGGAATACGCGGTCGATTTCACCGGCGACGGCCGCCGCGACATCTGGTCCGAGGACCCGACCGACGCGCTGGCATCGACCGCCGCCTATCTGGCCCGCAACGGCTGGCAGCGCGGTCAGGCCTGGGGCGCCGAGGTCCAGCTGCCCGCCAACTTCAACATGAGCCTGATCGGCAAGGGCACCCGGCGCGCCGACTGGTCCGGGATGGGCGTGCGCCGCATCGGCGGCGGCGCGATGCCGTCGGGCAGCGGCTCGATCATCATGCCGGCGGGGGCGCGGGGTCCGGCCTTCTTCATCGGCGATAACTTCCGCTCGATCCTGCGCTACAACAACTCGGACAACTATGCCCTGGGCGTGGCCTTCCTGGCCGAACGCATCGCGGGCCGTCCGGGCATCCAGGGCGCCTGGCCGCGCAGCGACCGCGCCCTGTCCACCAGCGAACGCGAAGAGATCCAGCGTCGCCTGGCCCAACGCGGCTTCTATCAGGGAGAGATCGACGGGCTGTTCGGCTCGGCCACGATGGAATCGGTTTCGGCCTTCCAGCGCTCGATCGGGGTGACGCCGGACGGCTATCCGACCTCAATCCTGCTGGACCAGCTGCGCCGGTGACGGAGGACACCGACGGCCTCGCCCCCGCGGGGCCGTTCACGCCAGAGGAGCGCGCGGCGGTCTATCGCGCGATCCGCCAGCGCCGCGACGTGCGCAGCCAGTTCCGCCCCGACCCGGTGGACCCGGCCACGCTGCGCCGCCTGCTGCAGGCCGCGCATGACGCGCCCTCGGTCGGGCTGTCGCAGCCGTGGAACTTCATCCTGATCCGCGACCCGGGCACCCGCCAGCGCCTGCATGACGTGTTCCAGGCCGCCAATGCCCAAGCCGCGACCCGCTTTCCCGACCGCAAGGCGCTCTATTCCTCGCTGAAACTGCAGGGCATCCTGGAGGCGCCGGTGAACCTGTGCATCACCTGCGACCGCACGCGCGGCGGGCCGCATGTGCTGGGCCGCACCCATGACGCGGCCACCGACCTCTATTCGACAGCCTGTGCGGTCCAGAACCTGTGGCTGGCCGCGCGGGCCGAAGGCATCGGCGTGGGCTGGGTCAGCATCTTCGATCTGGACGATCTCAGCCACATCCTGGCCCTGCCCGACCATGTCGTGCCGGTGGCCTATCTGTGCATCGGCCATGTCACCGAACTGTATCAGCAGCCCGAATTGCAGGCGCGGGGCTGGGCCGACCGCCTGCCGCTGGACGATCTGATCTTTCAGGACTCATGGGGCACGCCGCCCGCCTGACCCTCAGGCCAGATGGGGGCGGAACGCCTCCAGCACCTCGGCATAGACGGCGCGCTTGAAGGGCACGATCCCCTCCAGCAGGGCATCCGCCTGCATCCATTGCCACTGGTCGAATTCGCGGTGGTCGGTGTCGATCCGGATCTCGGAATCCTGGCCCAGGAACCGCAGCAGCAGCCATTTCTGCCGCTGCCCGCCAAAGCGGCCCTTCCAGATCCGGCCCACCATGTCGGGCGGCAGGTCATAGAACACCCAATCCGGGCTCTCGGCCAGAACCTCGACCCGGTCGGCGGGCACGCCGGTCTCCTCGGTCAGCTCGCGCAGGGCGGCCTCGCGCGGGGTCTCGCCCGCGTCGATCCCGCCCTGCGGCATCTGCCAGGCGCCCGGCATGTCGATGCGCGCGCCCGCAAAGATCAGGCCGTCGCGGTTCACCAGCACGACACCCGCGCAGGGGCGATAGGGCAGGCCGCCCGGCCCGGTCCGCTCACTCATCCCTGATCGGGCGCGTCGGTGCCGCCAGCGCCCTCGCCGGTGACGGCGGGGGTTTCTGCGGCAGGCACCTGATCGGCGCGGAAATTCACCGCCGCCAGGCCCTTCAGCACGTCGACCGCATAGGCCAGCTGGTAATCCTCGTCGCGCAGCGCGGCGGTGGCCTCCAGCTCGGCGGCCTCGCGGTCCATCTGCTCGCGCTCCTCGTCGCTGACCTCATTGCCCAAGGCACCGCGCAGACCGGCTTCCGAGCGGCTGAAGTTGCTGGAGCTGCGCGCCTCGTCCTCCTCTGAGGTCGGCGCGGGCCGGGGCTGGGCCACCAGGATGTCGGGCTGCACGCCCAAGGCCTGGATCGACCGCCCCGACGGCGTGAAATAGCGCGCGGTGGTCAGCCGGATGGCACTGTCGGCGGTGACCGGCATCACGGTCTGGACCGATCCCTTGCCGAAGGACTTCTCGCCCACCACGATGGCGCGGCGATGATCCTGCAACGCGCCCGCGACGATCTCGGAGGCGCTGGCCGAACCGCTGTTGATCAGCACGACCATCGGCTTGCCCTGGGCCAGATCGCCGGTCTCGGCGTTCCAGCGCTCGCTCTCTTCAGGGTTGCGGCCCCGGGTGCTGACGATCTCTCCGGCATCCAGGAACGCGTCCGACACGCTGATCGCCTGGTTCAGCAACCCGCCCGGATTGTTGCGCAGATCCAGAACGAAACCGGTCACCCGGTCGATTCCGCCCGCCTCCTCGACAGCCTTGTCCAGCTCGGCGCGCAGCGTGTCATAGGTTTCGTCGTTGAAGGTCGACACGCGCAGCACGACCGCATGCCCCTCGACGCGCGACCGCACCACGGTCAGCTTGATCGTGTCGCGGGCCATGGTCAGGTCGAACGGCTCGCTCTCGCCCTCGCGCAGGATGGTGATGGTGATCTCGGATCCGATGGGGCCGCGCATCATGTCGACCGCGCTGTCCAGCGGCAGGCCCAACAGCGATTCGCCGTTCACATGGGTGATGAAATCGCCCGGCTCGACGCCCGCATTGGCGGCGGGCGTGTCGTCGATGGGGGCCACGACCTTGACCAGCCCGTCCTCCTGGCTGACCTCGATGCCCAGGCCGCCGAAACTGCCGCGAGTCTGGGTCTGCATGTCGGAATAATCGTCCGCCGACAGGAAACCCGAATGCGGGTCCAGCGATGTCAGCATGCCGTTGATGGCCGCCTCGATCAGCTCCTTGTCGTCGGGCGCCTCGACGTAATCGGAGCGGATGCGCTCGAAGATGTTCCCGAACAGCTCCAGCTGCTGATAGATTGAGGTGTTGCTGCGGTCGGCCTCCTGCGCCAGCAGCGGGCCCGCGATCTGGGTTGTGGCCAGCGCCCCGGCCAGAACGCCCCCCAGGCCTGCGATCAGATAATGTTTCATGGCGGTCTTTCCTGCCTCAGTCCTGTTGCGGGTCGACGACGGGATTCAGCACGAACCAGTCGGCGGGGTCCAGCGTTTCATTGCCGCGGCGCAATTCCAGATACAGCGATTCGCTGCGCCCGGCCTCGGCCCCGCGGGCGGCATCCAGGACGAACTGCGCGCCGAATTCCTGCGCGGGGGCCTCTGCGCCCCCCATCAGGCCCACCGGATCGCCCGCCTTCAGCACGTCGCCCACCTCTCCGAAGACCTGGCTGAGGCCGGCGAAAATCATAAGATAACCGCGCGCGGGCTCGGTGATCATCACATTGCCGTAATCCAGGAAGGGCCCGCGATAGCGGATCGTCGCAGGCCAGGGCGTCTGAACCAGGGCGGCGGGCGCGGTGGCGATCACCCATCCGGGCCGGCTGACCCCCGCCGCATCGGGTTCCGCATAGGGGCGCAGCACGGTGCCGACGACCGGCAAGGGCAGGCTGCCCTGCGCGCCCTCGAAATCGTCCATGGGCGCGCCCACGTCCTTTTCCATCCGCGCGATGCCGGTGGCAAAGCCCTCCAGACTGTCGGCCGCCTCGCGCAGCGCCTGCAGCTCGGCCGGGTCCTCGTCATAGCGCAGCGGCATGGAGCTGCGGTCGGTGACCGCGCTGGCCAGCAGGCGCCGCGCCTCCTGCACGCTGTCCAGCCCGCTGCCCAGCATGCCGGCGGCATTGGCCTGCAGCTGGCGCACGGTGGCGATCTCGTCCAGATCCTCCTGCAGGGCCTCGGCCTGGGCGCGCAGGCCCGGCGTGACGCCCGACAGGATCATCCCGGACCGCGCATTGGCCAGCCCCCCCGCCGGATGCAGCAGCATGGTCGATTCGGGGCTTTGCTGCAGGGCGGTCATCGCGCCCAGCACGCGCGACAGCTGGCCGCGCTGCGCCTCGAACCGGGTGCGCAGCTCGGCCTCGCGGGCGGTGGCCTGGCGCAGACCGTCGCGCAGCGCCGACAGGCCCAGCTCATAGCCGCGGATCACCTCGGTCAGGGCGGTGACCTGATCGTCGGCGGCCACCGCATCGGCCAGCTGGCCGATGGCCGCGCGCAGCAGGGCGGCGGCGGCCTCGGCATCGGCGACGGCCTGGTTGGCGGGGCTGGGCTGCGACCAGGCAGGCGCGGCCAGCGCGGCACACAGCATCAGGGCAAGGCGCATCTTCATCGTGCGATCAGGCTTTCCCCGGTCATCTCGGCGGGCTGCGGCAGCCCCATCAGGTCCAGCACGGTGGGCGCCAGATCGGCCAGACGCCCGTTACGCAAGCCACGCACGCCCGGCGCGCCATAGACGATCACCGGCACCGGGTTCAGCGTATGCGCGGTATGCGGCCCGCCGGTCACCGTGTCGATCATCTGTTCGCAATTGCCGTGATCGGCGCAGATCACCGCCGCACCACCCGCGGCATCCAGTGCCTCCAGCATGCGGCCCAGGCCGCGATCCACCGCCTCGCAGGCGCGGGCGGCTGCGACGATGTCGCCGGTATGGCCGACCATGTCGGGGTTGGCATAGTTCACGACGATCAGGTCATACCCCTCTCCGATGACCCGGACCAGCGTGTCGGTCACCTCGGCCGAGGCCATCTCGGGGGCCAGATCATAGGTCGCGACCTTGGGGCTTTGCGGCATGTGGCGGTCCTCGCCCGATTCGGGCGTCTCCTTGCCGCCGTTTAGGAAGAAGGTCACATGCGGATATTTCTCGGTCTCGGCCAGGCGGAACTGGCGCAGGCCATGGGCCGCGACCCAGGCCCCCAGGGTGTTCTGGACCTGGCGCTTGGGATAGGCCGCCTGCATGAAGCGGTCATGCCGCGTCGAGTAATCGACCATGCCCAACATCGCCGCCCAATCGGGGCGCGCGCTGGCGTCAAAGCCGTCGAAATCCGGGTCGCCCAGGGCCGACAGGATCTCCCGTGCGCGGTCGGCGCGGAAGTTGAGGCAGAACACCCCGTCCCCGTCCCGCGCGCCCGCATAGCCGCCGATGACGAAGGGGCTGACGAATTCGTCCATCTCGCCGCGTGCATGGGCGGTGGCGATGGCCTGGGCCACGTCCGGCGCTGCCTCTCCCCGGCCCGCGACGATGGCGGCAAAGGCACGCTCGACCCGCTCCCACCGGGTGTCGCGATCCATCGCGTAATAGCGCCCGATCAGCGTGCCGATGCGCGCGCCCTCGGGCAGGCCCGCCTGCAGCACCTCCAGGAAGGCGGGTGCCGAATCGGGGGCCACGTCGCGGCCGTCGGTGATGGCGTGGATCACCACCGGCACGCCCGCGCCAGCCACGGCCCGCGCGGCGGCCAGCACATGCACCAGATGCCCATGCACGCCGCCATCCGAGATCACGCCCAGCAGATGCGCCGTCCCGCCCGTGGCCTTCAGCCGATCGATGAAGGCCAGCAGCGCCGGGTTCCGGCCAAAGCTGCCCTCCTCGATCGCCAGGTCGATCGCGCCCAGATCCATGGCGACCACGCGGCCCGCGCCGATATTGGTGTGGCCGACCTCGGAATTGCCCATCTGGCCGCGCGGCAGGCCGACATCGGGGCCGTGCGTGACCAGCGTGGCATGCGGATGCTGTCGCATCAGCCGGTCGAAATGCGGGGTGGCGGCGCGGTCGGGCGCGCTTTGGTCCGGGCGGTCGGACAGGCCCCAGCCGTCAAGAATGCACAGGATCACGGGTTTGGTCATCGGAGCCTCGCGGTTTTGACCCTGTCTATCGCCGCCGGGCGCGCGCGGCAACCAAGCGACCGGGGGCCAGCCCCCGGACCCCCGGGATATTTGCGTGAAGAAGAAGGGGCGGCCCGGATCAGGCGCGGTGGTAGGGGGAGCCCGCGAGGATCGTGGCCGCGCGATAGAGCTGTTCGGCCAGCATCACGCGGACCAGCAGATGCGGCCAGACCATCCGGCCCAGGCTGATCTGCCAATCGGCGCGCGTCCGCAGGTCGAGGTCCAGCCCGTCCGCGCCGCCGATCACGAAGCACACATCGCGCGCCTGGTCCCGCCAGCCCGCAAGCCGCGCCGCGAATTCTGGCGAGGTCGGCTGATCGCCGCGTTCGTCCATCATCACCACCGCCGCGCCGGGTGGGATGGCGCGAGACAGCAGGGCGGCCTCGGCGGCCATGGTGCCGGCGCGGCGGTCCTCGACCTCATGGACCGACACGGCCGGCAGCCCCAGGCTGCGGCCGGTCTTGGCGAAACGGTCAAGGTAGTCTGCGACCAGCGCCGCCTCGGGGCCGGTCTTCAGCCGCCCCACGGCGGCGATGTCGATGCGCATCGGCGCGGATCAGACCAGCGGCTGATAGGTCGACGGCTCGGCCGGTTCGCGGATACGGGCCAGCGCATCGGCGGGCAGCCACATCTTTTCCAGCTGATAGAAATCGCGGACCTCCGGGCGGAAGACATGCACGATCACGTCATCGGTGTCGATCAGCACCCAATCGCCGGCATCCTTGCCCTCGATGCGGGGGCTGCGGCCGGTGACCTGCTTCACGCGCTCGGCCAGCTTTTCCGCGATGGCGCCCACCTGGCGCGAGCTGCGCCCCGAGGCGATGACCATGTGGTCGGCAATGGCCGTGCGGCCGCGCAGGTCGATGGTGATGACCTCCTCGGCCTTGTCGTCATCCAAGGAATTCAGCACCAAAGCCAGCATGTCATCGCTGCTGTGCTGGCTGGAATGCTGGGTCGAAGTCGGCCGACCGGCCGACGGGGCGTCTTGTGACAGGGTGTAGTCCTCCGGTCCGCGCGCCGATGACCCCCGGCGCAGGGGTTCCCCCAACATAGCATCTTTTCGGCCCGTCTCAATCTCTCGCGGCATTTTCCTTGGGGCGGACGCGCTTGCCAGCGGGCGGATGCTGGCCTAATCTGGCCGGATGATGCGTTATTTCGACATTCACGACCGCGCGCGCCTGCCGGGCCGCTTCTACGGCGAGATGCTGGGCGTGACCGCGCAGGGCTGACGGCTGTCCGTCCCTGCCCCCCTGCATCACAGCCGAAAGACCTCAGCCATGACCCCTGCACGCACGCTTTACGACAAGATCTGGGACGCCCATGTGGTGGATCGCCAGGATGACGGCACCTGCCTTCTGTATATCGACCGCCATCTGGTCCACGAGGTGACCAGCCCGCAGGCCTTCGAGGGGCTGCGCATGACCGGCCGCACGGTCCGCGCCCCCGAACGCACCATCGCCGTGCCCGATCACAACGTGCCCACCACGCTGGACCGCCAGCAGGGCATCGACAACGAGGAATCGCGCATCCAGGTCGATGCGCTGGACCGCAATGCCCGCGAATTCGGGGTGCATTACTATCCGGTGACCGACATCCGCCAGGGCATCGTGCATATCGTCGGCCCAGAACAGGGCTGGACCCTGCCCGGCATGACCGTCGTCTGCGGCGACAGCCACACCGCGACGCACGGCGCCTTCGGCGCGCTGGCCCATGGCATCGGCACCAGTGAGGTGGAACATGTGCTGGCGACCCAGACCCTGATCCAGGGCAAGTCCAAGAACATGAAGGTCGAGATCACCGGCCGCCTGGCCCCCGGCGTGACCGCCAAGGACATCGTCCTGCGCATCATTGCCGAGACCGGCACGGCGGGCGGCACCGGCCATGTCATCGAATATTGCGGCAAGGCGATCCGCAATCTGTCGATGGAAGGCCGCATGACCATCTGCAACATGGCGATCGAGGGCGGCGCCCGCGCCGGTCTGATCGCCCCGGACGAGGTCACCTTCAACTACGTCAAGGGCCGCCCCCATGCGCCCAAGGGCGCCCAATGGGAGGCCGCCGTCGCCTGGTGGAAGACGCTGTTCTCTGACCCCGACGCGCATTTCGACAAGGTCCTGACCATCCGCGCCGAGGATATCGCCCCCACCGTCACCTGGGGCACATCCCCCGAAGACGCCCTGCCCATCACCGCATCGGTTCCCGCGCCCGAGAGCTTTACCGGCGGCAAGGTCGATGCCGCGCGCCGGTCGCTGGACTACATGGGCCTGACCGCTGGCACGCCGCTGACCGAGATCACCATCGACGCGGTCTTCATCGGATCGTGCACCAATGGCCGGATTGAGGATCTGCGCGCCGCCGCCGACGTGCTGCGCGGCCGCAAACTGGCGCCTGGCGTGCGCGGCATGGTCGTGCCCGGATCGGGCCTGGTGCGGGCCATGGCCGAGGAGGAGGGGCTGGACGTCATCTTCACCAATGCCGGTTTCGAATGGCGTCTGGCGGGGTGTTCGATGTGCCTGGGGATGAACCCCGACCAGCTGAAGCCGGGCGAGCGTTGCGCCGCGACCTCGAACCGCAACTTCGAGGGGCGCCAGGGCTACAAGGGCCGCACCCACCTGATGAGCCCCGCGATGGCGGCGGCGGCGGGTGTGACCGGCCATCTGACCGACATCCGCGAATTCGCAGCCCAGCCCGCCTGAAGGACAGATCATGGACAAGTTCACCACCCTGACCGGCATCGCGGCCCCCATGCCCCTGGTCAACATCGACACCGACATGATCATCCCCAAGCAGTTCCTGAAGACCATCAAGCGGTCTGGCCTGGGCGTGAACCTGTTCGACGAGATGCGCTATGACCGCGACGGAAACGAGATCCCCGATTTCGTCCTGAACCGGCCCGCCTATCGCGACGCCCAGATCCTGATCGCGGGCGACAATTTCGGCTGCGGCAGCTCGCGCGAACACGCGCCCTGGGCCCTTCTGGATTTCGGCATCCGCTGCGTGATCTCGACCAGCTTTGCCGACATCTTCTTCAACAACTGCTTCAAGAACGGCATCCTGCCCGTGGTCCTGCCCCAGGACGCGGTCGACGCGCTGATGCGCGACGCCGAAAAGGGCGCCAATGCCCGCATCACCGTCGATCTGGACAGCCAGACCGTCACCGGCGCGGACGGCACGGCCTATGCCTTTGACATGGACCCGTTCCGCAAGCATTGCCTGATGAACGGATTGGACGATATCGGCCTGACGATGGAAAAGGCCCCCGCCATCGACACGTTCGAGCAGCAGATGGCCCAGGCCCGCCCTTGGATCTGAGGGCCCTTGCCCTGATCGCCCTCGCCACGCCGGCGGGGGCCGACACGCTGCGCCTGGCCACCTGGGATTCCGGCCTTTCGCGAAACGGGCCGGGGCTTCTCTTGCGCGACATCGCGCGGGACGATCCGCAGGTGCTGGCCGCGGCCCGCGTCATCGCCCATGCGGCCCCCGACGCGATCCTGCTGACCGGGTTTGACTGGGACCTGGATCACCGCGCCCTGACCGCCTTCGCTGCCCTGCTGGAGGCGCAGGGCCACCCCATGCCCCACCGCCATGCCGGCCAGCCCAATCGCGGGTTGCAGACCGGCCTGGACCTGGACGGCGACGGCCGCCCGGGCAGGTCCCGTGACGCGCAAGGCTATGGCGATTTCACCGGGCAAAAGGGCCTGGCGCTGTTGTCGCGCCTGCCCATCGCGGCGGTGACCGATCACACCGCGACGCTCTGGCGCGACCTGCCCGACAACCGCATGCCCGAAAGCCCCCATGCCGACATCCAGCGCCTGTCCAGCAGCGCCCATTGGGACGTGGCCCTGACCACGCCCGACGGCCCCCTGCACCTGCTGGCCTTTGCCGCGACGCCCCCCGCCTTTGAGCCCCGCAACGCCGCCCGCAACCATGACGAGGCGACCTTCTGGCTGTCCCACCTGCCCGACGCCCCCTTCGCGATCATCGGGAACCTGAACATCGACCCCCAGGACGGCGACGGCGACCCCGCCACGCTTCAGGCGCTGCTGTCCGTCACCCAGGACCCGCAGCCGCGCGGCGCGTTCCAGCCGCCCCAGACCGGCCCCAATGCGAACCAAAACGGAGACCCGGCGCTGGACACCGCCGAATACGACCGCGCGCCGGGGAACCTGCGGCTGGACTATATCCTGCCCGCGACCGCCCTGCGCGTCACGGATGCGGGGGTGATATGGCCCGCGCCCGACGATCCGCTGGCGGAATCCGTGGCGCTGGCGTCCCATCGCAAGCTGGTCTGGGTCGATCTACACCTCGAATGAGGTGACCGCCCCCCAGGCCGCATCCAGATCCTCGGCCCCGACGCAATAGGGCGGCAGAACATAGACGGTGTTCCCCAAGGGCCGCAGCAGCACACCCTGATCCAGGCAATGCGCCC
This sequence comes from Paracoccus sp. SCN 68-21, assembly GCF_001724535.1. NCBI lineage: Bacteria > Pseudomonadati > Pseudomonadota > Alphaproteobacteria > Rhodobacterales > Paracoccaceae > Paracoccus > Paracoccus sp. SCN 68-21. Next base: position 127,587 of record NZ_MEES01000005.1, read on the forward strand.
GCATCCGCGGCCCGACCTCTGACAGATAGCCGCCCTCGGGCACGACCAGATCCGCCGCCGCAATCGTCCCACATTGGCGGATATTGGTGAAGCGCCCGTCCAGCCGCGCCAGCCGGTCCGCCTGCATCGCGGCCAGCGCATCCAGCCGCGCCTGCATGGGGCTGGCCTGCCACAGCCGCACCTGCGCCAGCGCCGCCGCGCAGGCGATCGGGTTCGCGGTATAGCTGCTGGAGTGGTAAAACGTCCGCCGCCGGTCCGTCGACCGATGCGCCTCAAAGATCCGCCCGCTGGCCAGCGTCGCCGCCAGCGGCATCACGCCCCCGGTCAACCCCTTGGATGTGCACAGGATATCCGGCGCGACGCCTGCGTGATCACAGGCCCACAGCCGCCCCGTGCGCCCCCATCCGGTCATGACCTCATCCGCGATCATCAGCACGTCATGCCGGTCGCAGATCGCCCGCAGCCCGGCCAGAACGCTGGCGGAATACATCCGCATCCCCCCCGCGCCCAGCACCAGCGGCTCCAGAATGATCGCCGCCATCCGGCCGCTGGCCGCCAGAACCTCGAAGGCCGCCAGCGTCGCCGCCCCGTCCCCCTCGGGAAAGGGCAGCCGGTCCACCCCGAACATCAGCGGGTCATAGGCGGCGTTGAACACCCCCCGCTCGCCCACGCTCATCGTGCCGATGGTGTCGCCGTGATAGCTGTCCTCGATCACCGCGATGCGGTGGCGGCCGTCGCCCTCGTGCCGCCAGTATCCCAGGGCCATCTTCAGCGCGACTTCGACCGCAGTCGATCCGCTATCGCTGTAGAAGACGTGGTCCAGCCCCGCGGGCGTCATCGCCACCAGCGCCTCGGCCAGCTCCTCGGCGGGCGCATGGGTCAGGCCCGCAAAAATCACCTGATCCAGCCGCCCGGCGGTCTCGCGGATCGCCTCGACGATCTCGGGCTGGTTATGGCCATGCGTCACCACCCACCAGCTGCTGATCCCGTCCAGCAAAGGCCCGCGGTCGGTCTGGATAAAGGCCCCCGCGCTGCCCGTGGCGCGCGGCGGCGCGGGCTCGGTCCCGTGCTGAAAGAACGGATGCCAGACGGCGCTCATGCGAAATCCTCCACCCGGAACGCGGCCCGCATCGCCGCCGACAGGCTGTCCCGGTCCAGCCGGTCCAGCAGGGGCAACCGCCCCAGCACGCGGACCTGCCCGATCTGCCCGATCGTCGCCATGTTGTCGTCATTGGCAGGGCCGACAGAGGCCACCCCATGCACCGGCACCCCCCGCGCGCGCAGGCTCTCCAGCGCGGTCAGGCTGTGGCTGATCGTGCCCAGCCCCGTGGCGCAGACCACGATCACCGGCACCTGCCAGCGCGCGAACAGATCGGCATACAGAACCCGCCGCGTGACGGGCACCAGCGCGCCCCCCGCCCCCTCGATCACCAGCCGCGCGGCGCCGGGCATCACCCAGGCCTCCGGGTCCAGCGTCACGCCCTGCAACTCCGCCGCCCGATGCGGCGACAGCGGCTCGCGCAGCAGAACCGCCTCGGGATGGGTGCGCGCGCCCGACAGCCGCTCGACCTCGGCACGGTCGGTGCCGGGCTGCGGGGCAGCACCGTGCGTTGTCGGTGTACGCCCTGTGCACGGGCTGTGCCCCCCCGGTGCATCGGCGGTGAGGGACTCATTCGCGACATTCCCCGCCAGCCCGGACTGCACCGGCTTCCAGTAGTCTGCTCCGATCAGACCGCACAACCCGGCCGCAAAGACCGTCTTGCCGACATCGGTTCCGGTGCTTGTGATCACAAATCGGGCCATAGCTCCTCCAGCGTCTCGGCCAGGCGGATCACCTCCGCCCGCGTGGCATTCAGCGTCAGCGACACCCGCAGCCGCGATGTCCCCTCGGGCACGGTCGGCGGCCTGATCCCGCGCACATCGAACCCCCGCGCCTGCACCGCTGCGGCCAGATCCATCGTCCCGGCATTCGGCCCGACGATCAGCGGGACGATCTGACTGCCGCTCAGCGACACCTGCGGTAGCCGCCGCCCCATCTCGGCCCCAAAGGCCGCGACATGCCCCGCCAGCGTCGCCTGCCGCCACGGCTCATCACGCAGAATCGCCAGCGATTCCAATCCCGCCGCCGCCATCAGCGGCGAAGGCGCCGTGGCAAAGATGAACGGCCTGCATCGGTTGATCAGGAAATCCACCAACACCCGCGCCCCGCAGATCAGCGCCCCCGACCCGCCCAGGGCCTTGCCCAAGGTATGCAGGGTCACGACATTCTCGCGCCCCTCCAGATGATGCGCCAGACCCCGCCCCTGCGGCCCATAGACCCCCGTCGCATGCGCCTCGTCCACCATCAGGAAGCCATGCGCATCCGCCAGCACCATCAGATCGTCCAGCGGCGCCCGGTCCCCGTCCATGCTGTAGAGGCTCTCGACCGCGATCCAGACAGCGCCGCGCCCACCCCGCGCCCGCCACCCTGTGATCACATCTTCGGCGTGACCGACATCGCCATGCCGAAATGTCGCGACCTCCGCTCGCCCGGCCCGCGCCCCCTCATGCGTGCTCGCATGCGCCAGCGCATCCATCAGCAGCAGATCCCCCCGCTGCGGCAGCGTTGTGATCACAGCGAAATTCGCCACATAACCGCCGCCGAACCCCAGACAGGCCTCAGCCCCAAAGAACCGCGCGGCCTCGGTCTCGAACCGCGCCTGCATCTCGGTCTCGCCGCGCAACAGCCGCGACCCCGCCGCCCCCACGGGAACCCCGTGCTCCAGCGCCCGTCGCATCGCCGAAACCATCCGCGGCGCCTGCGCCAAACCGATGTAATCATTCGACGAAAAATCAATCCCGCGACGCCCCGACAGCGACCGCAACCGCGCCTCGCCCTCCAGAACCGCCAGATCCCGCCGATACACCGCCAGCCGATCCAAGCCGTGCCCCTTCTTCTTCATGCAAATATCCTGGGGGTCCGGGGGTGAAACCCCCGGCCGTCAGCGCAGGATCGGAATCGCCGGATCATCCGCCAGCAACGCGGCACGACGGGCCTCGTCCGGCGCGTGTTCATGCGCGACCATCGGCTGCAGGCCCAGCTTGGCGAACAGACGCATGTCGCTCTCCTCCTCAGGGTTGTCCTTGGTCAGCAGCGTGTCGCCCACAAAGATCGAATTGGCCCCGGCGAAAAAGCACATCGCCTGCATCTCGTCCGACATGGCGGTGCGTCCTGCGGACAGGCGGACATGGCTCTGCGGCATCATGATCCGCGCGGTGGCGATCATGCGGACGAATTCGATCGGATCGACCGGCGCGGCATTTTCCAGCGGCGTGCCCTCGACCGGGATCAGCATGTTGATCGGCACGCTGTCGGGCGGCGAGGGCAGGTTCGCCAGCGTCACCAGCATGTCCACGCGGTCCTGCCGCCCCTCGCCCAGCCCCAGGATGCCCCCGGAACAGACCTTGATCCCGGCCTGCCGCACCGCTTCCAGCGTGTCGATGCGCTCGGCAAAGGTCCGGGTCGTGATCACGTTGGGATAATGCGCTTCGGACGTGTCGATGTTGTGGTTGTAGTAATCCAGCCCGGCCTCGGCCAGCTGCGCGGACTGGTCAGCATCCAGCATGCCAAGCGTCATGCAGGTCTCCATCCCCAAGGCCTTCACCCCCTCGATCATGGCGACGATCTGCGGCATGTCCCGCGCCTTGGGACTGCGCCAGGCGGCCCCCATGCAATAGCGCGTGGCCCCCGCGTCGCGCGCGCGGCGGGCCTCGGCCAGGACGCGCTGAACCTCCATCAGCTTGGATGCGGACAGGCCGGAATCATGGCGCGAGGACTGGCTGCAATAGCTGCAATCCTCGGGGCAGCCGCCGGTCTTGATCGACAGCAGGCGGCTCAGCTGCACGCGGTTGGGGTCGAAATGCTGACGATGCACGGTCTGGGCCTGAAACAGCAGGTCCATTAACGGCTGATCGAACAGCGCGCGTGCCGCCTTGGCGGTCCAGATCTGGCGGTGGCCGTCGATGTTCGGATCGCTGTGCAGCATGGCTTCCCCCTTGGCTTGAGGGTTGCCTAGCATCCCGGCTGCGGGCTGTCCAATCCCGCGCGACGGTCAGAACCGGTCCTTGCGACGGCGCGCGTCCTCCTGCTGACCCAGCCCCAGCAGGGCCTCGGCGCGCCCGAACTCGCGCGCGGCCTTCTGGCGGGCGATCTCGAACCGGGGGGTCATGCGCTGCAATTCGTCACCGGCATGGCGCAGCTCCCGCGCGGCGCGGCCGGCCTGGGCGTTGGCGACCCGCGCCTCGGGCAGCGACAGCGGCGCCGTGCTGTCATAGCTCTGCGCCAGCGCCGCCTGCAGCGAATCCACGCGCTGGCGCGCCACCGTCATATGCGCGTTGAAGGCCGCAAAGGTCTTGAGCTGCCGTTCGGCCTTCAACCGCGCGATCTGCTCCAGCTGTTGCAACTGTTTGATCCGGTCTACCACCCTGCCTTGGCCTTCTGTCGCATCTTTTCGGCAAAGCGGATGGCGGCGGCCACCGCAGCGAAATGGGTTCGGTCGATTTCCTCACCGATCTTGACCTGGGCATGGATCGCGCGGGCGCAGGGCGGATCGGACCAGATCGGCACGCCCGCCTCGGTCGCCTTGGCGCGGATGCGGGCGGCGACCTCGTCGGTGCCCTTGGCCACGCAGACCGGCGCCCGCCCCGACCCCCGCGACCATTGCAGCGCGACGGCGTAATGTGTGGGGTTCACGATGATCACATCCGCCTTGGGGACATCGGTCAGCATCTGCTTCATCGCGATATCGACCGCCCGCTGGCGCCGCGCCGCCTTGAGATGCGGATCACCCTCGGAATCCTTGAACTCGTCCTGCATCTCCTTGCGGCTCATGCGGTTCTTGCGGCGGTGGCTGAACCATTTCCACAGCATGTCGGGCACCGTGAACAGGACCGACACCGCAAGGCCAAGCATCAGCACCTGCCCCAGAATCACAACCAGCGCGGTGATCCACTGCCCGTCCGCCATGGCCGAGGCCGCGATCCGGTCCAGCAGAGAGACATAGAGAAACCATCCCCCCAGACAGACCAGCGTCGCCTTGCCCACCGAAAAGGCGAATGTGACCAGGCCGTCCGACCCGAATTTCTGCCCGGCATTCTTGACCGGGTTGATGCGCTTGAAATCGAAGGCCAGCTTCTGCGGGGAAAAGATCAGGCTGCGCGTGGCGATCAGCCCCACCAGAATCGCCACGACCAAAATCGCCGCCAGCCCGACCGTCATGAACCCGGCAAATGCGCCCATGGCGCGGGCCACCGGGGCGATCCCCTCCGGACTCCACCCCTCGGAGCCCAGGGCGCGGGTGGCCATGGCCATCCAGTGGCGCGCCGCATAGCCCGACAGAACCACAAAGGCCAGGAAGGCCGCCAGATACATCATCGTCACGTTCAGCTCGGTCGAGCGGGGAATATCCCCCTTTTCCCGCGCCCGCTGAAGCTTCTGGTCGGTGGCCTCGAATTGCTTGTCGGTGCTGTCCTCGCTCATCTGCCTGACCTACGGAATCGCGGGCAGCATGAAGGACAGGACGGCATTCGCCCAGATCCCGACCAGCAGCGGCGCCAGGATCGCCAGCCCCATCAGCGCCAGAAGGATCGAGGCGGGCGCCCCGATGAAGATGACCGGCAGCGCCGGCATCACCCGGTTGATGACCCCGGACAGCGCCTGATACAGAAACCCGCCAAGCGTGAACGGCGCCGCCAGCATCATCGCCAGCCAGAAGCTGTCGGCCACGATGCGCACGACGGCCATCGCCAACCCCTCGACCTGAGGCAGTGCCGCGGGCGGCCACAGGCGCAGGCTGTCGGCCATCAGCTCGACCAGCATGATCGGCAGGCCCATCGCCATCAGGATCGCCAGTCCCGCAAGATGCAGCATGTTGCCGATCGGATGGGGCGACATCTCGTTCTGGATGCCCATGATCTGCGACAGGGACGCTGTCGCGGCGATCGCGGTGGTCGCGATGTCGATGGCCAGGGTCAGCAGACGCAGCATGATCCCGGTGGTGAAACCCAGCACCATCTCGACCGCCACCTGACCGGCCATGGCCAGGCTGTCCGTCGGCATGTCGGGGCCGGGCGCGACTCCCGCTAGCAGCGGCGTCAGCGCCAGCGCCAGCGCAACCTTGACCCGCGCCGAGATCACCCGCTCACCCAGTCCAGGCAGGGCCAGGACGCAGGCCTGGACGCGGATATAGACCAGCACCAACGCCCAGTCCGCGCCCGGATAGACGGCCTGAAGCTGGTCCCACATCATGCGGCCTCGACAGTGCCCAGCAGGCGCAGCTCGGCCGCGGGGTCGATCTCCTCCAGGCCCAGGACGGGAACGGCCATGCCGTTGGCGCCCAGAACCGCCCGCACCATGCGTCGGCGGTGATCGGGGGCGACCAGCACCGTCCGGGCCACCGGTTCGGCCAGCGCAAGCGCGCTGCGGACGGCATCGATCAGCTTCTTGGACAGGGCGGGCGTCATGGCGCCGCCGCCTGCGCGACCGGTCTCCGCGTCGGCGCGGACGAACTCTGCCTCCCATGCGGGGTGCAGCTGCAGGGCGGCGATGCGACCGGCCTCGTCGGAATATTGCTGGGTGATCTGGCCGCGCAGGCGCTTGCGCACCAGCTCATAGATCATCTCGGGCTGCTCGATGCTGCGGAACTCGCAGATCGCATCGACGATCAGCGGCAGGTTGCGGATCGAGATCCGCTCCTCCAACAGGGCGCGCAGGATCGCCAGCAGCGTCTCTGGCGTGACCTTGTCGGGCATCATCGCGTCGAAATACTTGCGATAGCGCTCGGCGCGGCCGGTATCCGACAGCGTCTTCAGCTCCTCGATCTGGCGCTGCATGGCGCCCAGGGTCAGCAGCGAGGGCAGGTTGGCCTTGACCACCTCCATCAGGTGGGTGGACAGGACCTCCATCGGGGTGACGACGGTGGCCCCCATCGTTGCCGCATCCTCCTGATCGGCGGGCAGAATCCACCGTGCCGGGCTGGAATAGACCGGTTCGCGGACCGCAATGCCGCGCAGATCGGCCAGCACCCCCTCTGGCCCAAGGGCAAGGATCTCGGAGGGGCGCAGAGTTCCGCGACCGCGGATCACGCCGTGGATGCGGATCTGATAGTCGCCCGGGGGCAGATCATCGGTATCGGTGATGCGCACGTCGGGCAGGATCAGGCCAAAGCTGCGCGCGATATGGATGCGCAGGTTGCTGATGCGACTGCCCAGACCGCGCGCCTGATCCAGCGCCGTCACGATTAGGTCCGATCCGATCTCGACGCTGATGTCGTCGGTGTCCAGAACGTCGCCGATGCGCGCTGCTGGCTTGGTTCCGGCCTCGGCTGCGGGCAGATCGGGCAGAGCCTCCTCGGCGCGGCGCTGTCGTCGGGCGATGCTCCAGGACAACAGGGCCATGGACCCGGCGATTGCAAAGAACAGCATCCGGGGCATCCCCGGCACCAGCGAGATCATCACCATGGACGCGGCCACCATCGCGGCGGGCTGCCAGCTGCGGGTGAATTCGCTGGACATCAGGCTGGCGGTGGTCTCGGTAGCGCCGCCCCGCGACAGCAGCAGCGCGGCCGCCATCGACGTGATCAGCGAGGGGATCTGGCTGACCAGCCCGTCGCCGATGGTCAGGTGCGAATAGGTCGACATGGCCTCGCTCATCGGCATGCCGTGGACGGTGATGCCCACCGCCAGACCAATGCACAGGTTGATCAGCGTGATCACGATGCCCGCGACCGCGTCGCCCTTGACGAACTTGGAGGCGCCGTCCAGCGAGCCGAAAAAGCTGATCTCGCGCTGTTCCTGGATGCGGCGGCGCTTGGCCTCCTGATGGTCGATGGCGCCGGCGTTCAGATCGCCGTCGATAGCCAACTGCTTGCCCGGCAGCGAATCCAGCGCAAAGCGTGCGGCGACTTCGGCCATCCGGCCCGAGCCCTTGGTGATGACCATGAAGTTCACGACCGAGATCACCGCAAAGATGGTGATGCCGACCAGGATCGACCCCCCCGCGACGAAATCGGCAAAGCCGTTGATGACCTTTCCCGCCGCCTCCTTGCCGTTCTGGCCTTCGGTCAGGATCAGCCGGGTGGAGGACACGTTCAGCGACAGGCGGATCACCAGGCTGATCAGCAGCAGGACGGGAAAGGCCTGAAAATCGGTCGGTTTTTCGACCAGAGAGGCCATGACCAGCACCAGCACCGCCGACGCGATCGAGATGGCGATACCGAAATCCAGCACCCCCGCAGGCAGGGGAATCACCAGAGAGATGACCACAAGCACAAGGCCGCCCGTGACAAGCAGGGGCGCATCCAGATATTTGTTGGACTTGCCCGACAGGGCGGCGATGGGTGTCATTCGCGGATCTCCGTTCTGGTGGCCGCGGGGCGCAGAAGGTCGTCAAGCGACCAGGGTCGTTCGGTCAGCAGGCCAAGGCGGCGCAGATAGGCGATGGCGTGCAGCCGGTCGGCGCTGTCCATCTGCATCAGCATCACGCGGTAGTCGCGGGGCAGGCCCTGCCCGGACAGCAGCCAGTCCGAGGCCGTCTGCCTGAAGCTGTCCAGATCGGGACCCGGCGCGTCCTGGGCCGCGACCGGCCCCGCCATCACCGCAATCGCGATCACAAGGCCAAGCCGGGTCATCAGGCGGCCTTCTTCAGCTCGCGCAGCGCGCCTTCCAGCGTGTCAAAGCTGGGGCGCACATGTTCGGGCACCGTCTGGCGGCCCACCTCGACACACAGCGTCGTGGCGTGCTGATGCAACCCGGCGACCAGGACCGATTTCACCACCTCGTAGAAGCCCAGATCCTGCTTGACCACCGCGCCCAGCCTGTTGGCCAGCGGCGCGACGAAGCCATAGGACAGGAACACGCCCAAAAACGTCCCGACCAGCGCGCCGCCGATCATCTTGCCCAAAATGACGGGCGGCTGATCGATCGAGCTCATGGTCTTGATGATGCCCAGCACGGCGGCGACGATGCCCAGGGCGGGCAGCGCGTCGGCCATGGTCTGGAGTGCGTGGGGGACGTGCATCTCCTCCTCGCGCATCACGGCGATGCGGCGCGAGAGCATGTCCTCGACCTGATAGGGATCGTCATAGTTCAGACTGGCCGAGCGCAGCGTATCCGAGATCAGCGAGACCACGTTGTGATCGGCCGCCAGCCGGGGATAGGCCGTGAAGATCGGCGATTCCGACGGGTTCTCGATATGCTGCTCCAGCGCGACGGGGTTTTCGCGCGCGATCTTCAGCAGCTGGAACATCAGGCACAGGACATCCTGGTGATCCTGCGCCGTCCATTTCGGGCCCTTGAAGGCGCGGACCAGCCCGCCCACCGTGGCCTTGAGGACATGCGTGTCATTGCCCAGCAGATAGGCACCGACGGCGGCGCCCATGATCATCATCATCTCGAACGGCAGGGCGTGCAGGATGACGCCCATCTTGCCGCCGGCCAGAAGATAGCCGCCGAAGACCATGACCAGCGTAAGAATAATTCCGACGAATCCGAACATTGCGTTGGGTCCTTATGGGTTGCGGACACTGCGCGCGCCCATCTGGGCGGTCAGCAATGCGGCCTGGCGGGGTTCGACTGCGGCGATGATCTTGGCGCCGGTCTCGGGTTTGACGCGCATCAGGATCTCGGCCGCGAAATCGGCGGGAAGGTTGGTCAGGATGGCGGCGGCCTCGGCCGGCTTCATCTGGTCGTAAAGCGCGATCAGGCGTTCGATGTCGGTGCGCACGGCCTCGGTCGAACCGTTCTGGCGGGCGGTGATGCTGCCTTGGCGGGCGCGCAGCTCGGCCAGGCGTTCGCGCAGCGTGCTTTCGGCCTGCTCCAGCGCCGCCTTGCGGGCGTCGATCGATTCCATGTAGCGCTCGATCCGTAGGGCGCGGTCGCGCAGCTCCTCTGCCAGGGCGACGGCCTCGGGGACGTCGCCGCACCCGTCCAGCAGATCGGCGGGCGCCGCCACGGCGGCAAAGATGCGCGACAGGTCCTGGCCCTGCCACAGCATCGCCCCCGCCGGCAGGGCGAACAGCAGCGTCAGGACAGGCAACAGGTGCTTAGCCATGATTGACCTCGCGCTTGCGCAGACGGCGCGACGCGCCGGCGGGTTGGGGGACCTCGGCGGCGGCGGCCCCGATCCGCTGGCGCAGATCCCAGATGGCGCGCTCGCGGCGGGCGGTCTCAATCTCATCGGCCAGGCGCTCGCTGGCGGCGGTCGCCTCGTCGCGGGCGGCGCGGATGGCGCGTTCCAGGCGGTCGACCTCGGCGGCCATCACGGCAATCGCGCCGCCCAGACCGCTTTCAAGGTTGTTCATCTTGCGCAAGCGGCGCGCCAGGGTCAGGCAGAAGACGCCCAGCCCGACGCAGGCCACCAGCAGCAGGATCTGCATCAGTTGTTCCAGGGTCATTTGAATCGAAACTCCGTGATCAGAAGGTCCTTGACCGGCTCCTCGCCCAGGACGAAGCGGGTGCGCGTGACCAGTTCGGCGCGGATCACCTCAAGGACGCCGCGCTTGTCATAGGCCGCCGGATCGACGCCCGAGAGGAAGGTCGTGAAGGCATCCGACACGCGCGGCATCAGGTGGGTCACCTCGCCCTTGTGCGCGGTGTCGGTCTCGATCGTGGCGGACAGGACCAGGGAGCGGGACCGTCCTCCGGGAATCACGATCTCGATCGTGGGGATGTCGATGAATTCGACGCTCATATGCTCGGTCGAGACGGGGGCCTTCTCGCCACCGGCGAACAGCCCCGAGGGCGACCAGAACCCAAGATAGCTGGACGCGAAACCGCCCCCGCCCAGCACCAGCGTCGCCACCAGTGGCACCAGCAGGCCCTTCTTGCGGGATGCCTTTTCGGGGGCTGCTGCAACTATGTCGGTCATCGTGATTCTCCGTCCTGACCAGACCGAAATATCAGCTTGCGACTAACCAAATCTTAACATCGCCCATGTCATTTCAGGGTCAGACGACTATGACGCGATGATTCGAAGGGGAACGGTTTTGCAAAAACTGCAGGACTACTGGAACGAGCGAAGCTCTCAACAGCGGATGATCCTGGGGGCGGCTTTCCTTGGGACCTTCCTGGTGATCGCGGGGTTCGGCTGGCTGGCCAGCAGGCCCAGCATGGCCCTGATCTATGGCGGACTGGACAGCGCGCAGGCAGGCGAGGTCATCGCCGGGATCGAGCGCGCGGGCATTCCCTACGAGGTGCGGGGCGACGCCATCTGGGTCGCCTCCGATCAGCGCGACCGGCTGCGGATGGACCTGGCGGCGCAGGGGCTGCCTGCCGCCACCAGCACCGGCTATGAACTGCTGGACGGGATGTCGGGCTTCGGCACGACATCGCAGATGTTCGACGCCGCCTATTGGCGCGCCAAGGAGGGCGAGTTGGCCCGCACCATCCTGGCCCTGCCCAATGTCCAGACCGCCCGCGTCCACCTGGCGATCGAGACGGGGCGCGGCTATCGGCGCGATCAGAACGGCACGGCGTCGGTGACGCTGACCACGAATGGCGGGGTGATCACCCGCGATCAGGCGGCGGCGCTGAAATACCTGGTCTCGTCGGGCGTGCCCGGCATGCAGCCGGAGCGGGTCACCGTCATCGATACGCAGCGCGGCATCATCGCCGCGACCGAGGATCAGACCGGCGCCGATCGCGCCGCAGAGATGAAGCGCAACGTCGAACGCATCCTGGAGCCGCATGTCGGCGTAGGCAACGCCATCGTGGAGCTGAACCTGGACCTGCTGACCGAAACCGAGCTGTTTACCGAACAGCGGTTCGACCCCGAGCAGAGAGCGTTGATTTCGACCGTCACCGAGGAGACCACCGATCAGAGCAACTCGACCGGGACGGGTGCGGTGACCGCCGCCTCGAACCTGCCCGACGCGCAGGAACAGCCCGGCGACACCAGCCAGAGCAACCGCGCCGAGAACCGCAGCCAGTCCAACTACGAGGTCAGCCGCGTGACCCGCGAGGTCCAGCGCCAGCCGGGCGCCACCCGCCGCCTGACCGTGGCTGTGCTGGTCAACGGCGTGCCGCAGGCAGGCGCCGACGGCACCACCACCCTGGCCCCCCGGTCCGAGGCCGAATTGCAGACCCTGCGCGAGCTAGTCGCCTCGGCCGTGGGCTTTGACGAGGCGCGGGGCGACCAGCTGACGGTCAAATCCCTGCCCTTCGCCCTGCTGGGTGAGAAAGGAACGCTGGCGACCCCCGGCTTCATGGACCGGCTGGCGTTGAACGATCTGGCGCGGATCGCCCTGATCGGGCTGTTCGCGATCGCCGTGATCCTGATGGTGCTGCGCCCGATGATGCGCAACCGTGCCGCAGCCCCCGCGGTGCCGGCCCTGGATACCAGCCTGCCGCCGATGCCGCCGATGATGTCGGGCCTGAACGGCTTTATCGACGACGAACCGTCGCCCGATAGCCCGCGCATCGTCCCGATCGAGTTCCCGGGCCTGGAGCAGCTGTCGCTGCCGCCCGCAGACCCCGTAGAGCGCCTGAAGGCGATGATGAAGGAGCGGCATGAGGAAAGCGTCAAGATCCTGTCCGGCTGGATCGACAACAAGGAGAAGGTGAATTGAGCCTGGCCATGTTCAAACTGGAATCTTTCTCGAATGCGGTGGCCGCCCGCCCGGTCGAGGCGACCTTCACCCAGGCGGACCTTGACCAGGCCCATGGGGACGGGAGGGCGCAGGCCCGCGCCGAACTGGAGGATCAGCAGCTGCGCCAGCTGCAATCCAGCCTGGAGGAGGTCGCCGCCAGCCTGGCGGCGGACGAGGCCCGGCGCAAGCAGCTGCGGCAGGAGGCGGTGGATGCCCTCTCACCGATCCTGCATCAGATCCTGGACCTGATGGCACCCCCGCTGACCTCGCGCCGCCTTGAGGAGGCGCTGCGCTCCGAGCTGACGCATCTGGCCCAACGCGCCAGCCCGGTGGGGGTCCAGATCGCGTGCAGCGCGCGTCTGCGCGACATGGTCGCCCGCTGCCTGGCCGAGGCGGGGCTGCAGGGGATCGACCTGTCCGACCGCGCCGAGGACATCATCACCGTGACGCTGCAAGGCGGCCGGATCGAGTTCACACCCGACAGCATCGCGGGCGACATCCGCGCGCTGATCGCGGAAATCACCCAGGAGGACAGCACATGGACGCATTGAAGCATCTGATCGACACCGACACCATCCAGGTCGAGGTGACCATCCGCCTTGGCCGGACGCGCCAGACCGTGGCCCAGCTGTCGTCGCTGCGCCCCGACGACGTGCTGATGCTGGACCAGTCGATCGAGGACGGGGTCGAGATCTGCGTCGGCGACAAGGTCATCGCCCGCGGCGAACTGACCGGCGACGGCACCGCCGAGGACCGGTTGTGCGTCCGCGTCCTGGGGGCGACAGAGGCATCGTGACCCGCGTCCTGACATCGGCCCTGGTCCTGACCCTGCTGCCATCCGCCGTGATGGCACAGGGTCTGGGCGATGCGCTTGGCGCGGGCCTGGGCGAAAACGCGGTCATGCTGGTGCTGCTGCTGACGGCGCTGTCCCTGGCGCCGGGCATCGCGATCATGGTCACCGCCTTTCCGTTCATCGTGACCGTGTTGTCCATCCTGCGCCAGTCCATCGGCCTGCAGCAATCGCCGCCCAACATGCTGATCGTCAGTCTGGCGATCTTTCTGACCTGGTTCATCATGGACCCGGTCCTGCGCGAGGCATGGACGGTCGCAGGCCTGCCCCTGCAGGAGGGTCAGATCGGCATCGCCGAAGCGTTCCAGCGCGGCATCGTGCCCTTCCAGGGCTTCATGGAGGCGCGCACCGACCCGGACACCCTGGCCAACCTGTCCGACATCGCCCCCGGCACCGGACCCGAGAACCGCCTGTCGGTCCTGATCCCGTCCTTCATGCTGTCCGAGATCCAGCGGGCGTTCGAGATCGGGTTCCTGATCGCCCTGCCCTTCCTGATCATCGATCTGGTGGTGGCGGCGGTGCTGATGTCGATGGGTATGATGATGCTGCCCCCGGTGGTGGTGTCACTGCCCTTCAAGCTGGCGTTTTTCGTCGTGGTCGATGGATGGGGCATGATCGCAGGCGCGCTGGTGCGCAACTATACCGGGGGGTGAGCTTCCGACCGCGCCCTCAGGCCCGGTCGGAACGGCGCGCGGCCAGATCGTCGATGCCCATGACGGACAGGACCTTTTCCTCGATATGCTGGGCGTTCAGAGCCGAGCTGTCATACATCGCCCGAGGCGCGTCATGGTCCACGAAGGCGTCCGGCAGCACCATCGACCGGAACCGCAGCCCGGTGTCGAACGCGCCCTCCTCGGCAAGCAGATGGGCGACATGGCTGCCAAAGCCGCCGACCGCGCCCTCCTCGATGGTGATCAGCGCATCGTGGTCGCGCGCCAGCGCCAGGATCAGGTCGCGGTCCAGCGGCTTGGCAAAGCGCGCATCGGCCACGGTCGGCGTGATGCCACGCGCCATCAGCGCCTCGCGGGCGGTCATGACCTCGGACAGGCGCGTGCCGAAGGACAGGATCGCGACGCCCTTGCCTTGGGCGATCATGCGGCCCTTGCCGATGGGCAGGACCTGGCCACGCTCAGGCATCTCGACCCCGGTGCCCTCGCCGCGCGGAAAGCGGAAAGCGATGGGGCCGCTGTCATGGGCCGCGGCGGTGGCGACCATATGAACCAGCTCGGCCTCGTCGGCGGCGGCCATGACCACGAAACCGGGGAGGTTCGCCAGAAAGCCGATGTCATAGGCGCCCGAATGGGTCGGCCCATCCTGGCCCACCAGCCCGGCGCGGTCGATGGCAAAGCGAACGGGCAACCCCTGCACTGCCACGTCATGCACGATCTGGTCGTAGCCGCGCTGAAGGAAGGTCGAATAGATCGCGACGAACGGCTTCATGCCCCCCGCCGCCAGACCGGCCGCAAAGGTCACGGCATGCTGTTCGGCGATGCCCACGTCGAAACAGCGGCGCGGAAAGCGCTGCGCGAACTGCTTCAGGCCGGTGCCATCCGGCATGGCGGCCGTGACCCCCAGAATGCGGTCGTCGCGCCCGGCCTGATCGATCAGCGCCTGCGCGAATACCGCCGTATAGCTGGGCGCGTTGGACTTCGCCTTGGCCTGCACGCCGGTGATGACGTCGAACTTGCCCGTGGCATGGCCCTTGTCGGCGGCGGTTTCGGCGGGGGCATAGCCCTTGCCCTTTTTCGTGACCACATGGATCAGCACCGGCCCGTCTGCCCGCGCCCGCACCGTGCGCAGCAAAGGCAGCAGCTGTTCCATGTCATGCCCGTCGACCGGACCGATATAGGAAAACCCCAGCTCCTCGAACAGGGTGCCGCCGACGGTCATACCCTTGAGCATCTCCTTGGCCCGGCGCGCGCCCTCCTGCAGGGCGTCGGGCAGCATGCCGACTGCGCCCTTTGCGACCGCCTTCAGCTCCTGAAAGGGACCGCCCGCATAAAGCCGCGTCAGATACGAGGACATCGCGCCGACCGGGGGTGCGATCGACATCTCGTTGTCGTTCAGGATCACGAACAGGCGCTTGCCCTCGTGGCCCGCATTGTTCAGCGCCTCATAGGCCATGCCCGCGCTCATGGCGCCGTCGCCGATGACCGCGATCGCGTCGCCCGGATCGCCGCCCAGCTCTCGCGCCATCGCAAACCCCAGGGCCGCGCTGATCGAGGTCGAGGAATGTCCCGCCCCGAACGGGTCATAGGGGCTTTCCGCCCGCTTGGTAAAGCCCGCCAGACCGCCGCCCATGCGCAGGGTGCGGATGCGGTCGCGCCGCCCGGTCAGGATCTTGTGCGGATAACACTGGTGGCCCACGTCCCAGATCAGCTTGTCGCGCGGCGTGTCGAACACCGCGTGCAGCGCCACGGTCAGCTCGACCACGCCCAAGCCTGCGCCCAGATGGCCGCCGGTCACGCTGACGGCGCTGATCGTCTCGGCCCGCACATCATCGGCCAGCTGGCGCAGCTCGGCATCAGTGAGGGATTTCAGGTCGGACGGCAGGGTCACGCGGTCCAGTATCGGCGTCTTGGGTCGATCGGTCATGGCTGGCCCTCCTCCGGGGCGGGCGTTCAGGTGTCGCGCTCGATAATGAAACGCGCAAGGTCGTGCAAGTTCCCGGCCCGGTCACCATATTGCGACAGCGCCTTGGTGCCGACGGTGACAAGACGCCGCGCCTCGGCCTGCGCGGGGGCCAGGCCCAGCAGCGACACGAAGGTCGCCTTGCCCGCGCCGGCATCCTTTCCGACGCGCTTGCCGGTTACGGCCTCGTCGCCGGTCACGTCCAGGATGTCATCAGCGATCTGAAAGGCCAGGCCCAGGGCCACGGCATAGCGGTCCAGCGCGCCTGCGTCTTCGCCCGCGATCAGCGGCCCGGCGGTGGCCGCGAACCGGATCAGCGCGCCGGTCTTGCCGCCCTGCAGTTCGGTGATCGCGGCCAGATCCAGCGGCGTGCCGGCGGTCTCGGCGGCGATGTCCAAGGCCTGCCCCCAGACCATGCCCGCCGCCCCCGAAGCCTGCGCCAGCGCCGCGACCAGCCGCACCCGCCCATCGGGCGTGCCGATGCGCGAATCGGCCAACAGGCCGAAGGCCAGCGTCTGCAGCGCATCGCCCGCCAGAATCGCGGTCGCCTCGGTCCAGCGGATATGCACCGTGGGCTGGCCGCGCCTGAGGTCGTCGTCATCCATCGCAGGCAGGTCGTCATGGACCAGGCTATAGGCATGCAGCGCCTCGACCGCCGCCGCCACGGGCAGGGCCGCGTCGTCGGCAACCCCGTGCAGCCGCGCCGATTCCATCACCAGAAAGGCGCGCAGCCGCTTGCCCCCCTTCACGCCATAGCGCATCGCGTCGCGCAGATCGCCGCCGGGCAGCGCGTCGATGGCACGGTCCAGCTCTGCCTGGACCTGGGCCCGGACGGCGTCCAGACGATCCTGCATCACAGCCCCTCGGCCGGGGTCAGTCCGGCGGGCTGGCCATTGGCGGCCAAAGTGATCTTTTCGACCCGCTCCTCGGCCTCGCGCAGGCGGGCCTCGCAATGCGCGCGCAGGGCCGCGCCGCGTTCGTACAGCGCGATGGATTCCTCCAGCGTGGCTTCTCCGGTCTCCAGCTTGCCGACCGTGGCCTCCAGCTCACGCATGGCCTCCTCGAACGAGAGGGTGGTGATATCGCTCATTTCGCGGCCTCCATCAGCACGTCAACATGGGCCCGCACGCTGCGGCTCAGGGCCTGGAGGTCATAGCCACCTTCCTGGCAGGATACCACCGGGGCGCCGCCCGCCGCGTCCAGGATCTCGCGCGTCAGGGCGGCGTAATCCTCGTCATCCCAGTCCAACTGCGCCAGCGGATCATCGCGATGCGCGTCGAACCCGGCCGAGATCAACACCAGCTGCGGCGCAAGGTCGCGCATCCGCGCCAGCGCGCCGCGCCATTCCGACAGGGCCAGCGCGCCATCCGTTCCCGGCGGCAGCGGCAGGTTCACGACCTGGCCATGCGCGCCCCGTTCGGACGCGGCTCCGGTCCCGGGCCACAGCGGCGACTGCTGGCTGGTGATGAACAGCACCCGCGCCTCGTCCCACAGCAGATCCTGTGTGCCGTTGCCGTGATGCACATCGAAATCCAGCACCGCCACCCGATCCAGCCCGTGATGATCCAGCGCGCGTTTCGCCGCGATGGCCACGGTGCCGAACAGGCAGAACCCCATCGACGTGGCGGTTTCGGCATGATGCCCCGGCGGGCGCATAGCGACGAACGCGGCCCGTGCCTCACCGGCCAGCACCGCATCGACGGCCGCACAGGCCCCGCCCACGGCCCGCAACGCGGGCTCCAGGCTACCGGGCGACAGATGCGTGTCGGCGTCGATCTGGCGCGTGCCCGCCTGCGGCACCGCATCGCGCAGCCCCTGCAGATAGGCGGCCGGGTGACAGCGCAGGACCTCGGCATCGGGGGCCAATGGCGCCTCGCGCCGGTCCAGCGGCAGCCCCTCCAGCGCGGCCATCACCGCGTCAAAGCGGGCCACCTGCTCGGGGTGGCCATCGGGCGTCACATGGCGGCGCGCGCTGTCATGGGAATACAGGATCACGGTCATTCATCTCCTCCGAAGCGGCAGGCTAGAAGCCCCACCCCGGATCGACAAGGCCACAGCCTCTTCTTCACGAAAATATCCCGGGGGAGTCCGCAGGACGGGGGCAGAGCCCCCAGCAACGCCGGTCAGGCGATCAGCCGCTGGCCGTCATGCGCCGACGGGGTCAGCACCATCAGCGCCCCCTCCGGCTGATCCTCGGCAAAACGCACCTCAGTGAACTGCTGGGTCCGGCCAAGGCGCGGCCCCTCGGTCAGCACATGATGCGTCCGGCCGACCTGCGCCTGCAGATGCGCGGCCAGCGCTGCATCGCCCGCCGCCCGCAGCCGCGCGGCGCGGTCGCGGATGGCGGGGCCGGGCACGGCGGGCATGCGCGCGGCGGGTGTGCCCTTGCGCGCCGAATAGGGGAACACATGCAGGAAGGTCAGGCCGCAATCCGCGACCAGCTTCAGCGAATTGTCGAACATCGCCTCGGTCTCGGTCGGGAAGCCGGCAATGATGTCGGCGCCAAAGACCATGTCGGGGCGCAGCCGCCGCGCCTCCTCGCAGAAGGCGATGGCGTCGTCGCGCAGGTGGCGGCGCTTCATCCGCTTCAGGATCATGTCGTCGCCCGCCTGCAGCGACAGGTGCAGATGCGGCATCAGACGCGGCTCGGTCGCGATGGCCAGCATCAGGTTCTCATCCGCCTCGATCGAATCGATCGAGCTGATGCGCAGCCGCAGCAGGTCCGGCACCAGCCGCAGGATGCGCATGACCAGATCGCCAAGCCGCGGCGTGCCCGGCAGGTCGGCGCCCCAGCTGGTCAGGTCCACCCCGGTCAGCACGACCTCGTTGAAGCCGCGACCGACCAGCCGCTTGATCTGCTCGATCACGACGCCCGCGGGCACCGACCGGGAATTGCCGCGACCGAAGGGGATGATGCAGAAGGTGCAGCGGTGATCACAGCCGTTCTGGACCTGCACATAGGCGCGGTGCCGCCCGAACCCGTCGATCAGGTGGCCCGCGGTTTCCCGCACCGACATGATGTCGTCCACGACGACCTTTTCGGTGTCCCCGATCAGGTCGGGGGCGCGCAAGGACGCCCAGGTGGCGGGCTGCATCTTTTCGTGATTGCCGATGACCTTGGTGACCTCGGGCATGGCGGCAAAGGTCTCGGGTTCGGTCTGGGCGGCGCAGCCGGTGACGATGACTGGCACGCCCGGGTTCTCGCGCGACAGGCGGCGGATCTCCTGGCGGGCCTTGCGCACGGCCTCGGCGGTGACGGCGCAGGTGTTCACGACGACCGCGCCGGACAGGCCCGCGGCCGCGGCCATCTCGCGCATGGCCTCGGTCTCATAGGCGTTCAGACGACAGCCCAGGGTGGAGAAGACCGGCGCGCTCATGCCAGCCACGCGGGCGTCAGGCGCCCCTCGAAGACGATGGCGGTCGGCCCCTCCATCCAGACGCCATCCGCGCGCCAGTCGATCAGCAGCTGCCCGCCCGGCACATGCACGGTGACCCGCCGATCCGTCAGCCCGCGCCGCGCCGCAGCCACCACCGCCGCGCAGGAACAAGACCCCGAGGCCAGCGTCGGCCCCGTCCCGCGTTCCCAGATGCGCAGCCGGATCGCGTCGCGCGACAGGACCTGCACGACCTCGACATTGGTGCGTTGGGGATACAGCGGGTGATGCTCATGCTCCGGCCCGAAGCGGTCCAGATCGACCGCATCGGCGTCATCCACGAAGAAGGTCACATGCGGATTGCCCATGCCGGTCGCCACCGGATCACCGGCGATCGGCAGGTGGTCGATGTCGACATCGCGGGCCAGCGGGATCGCCTGCCAGTCCAGCACCGGCGGCCCCATGTTCACGCGGGTCAGCCCAGCCCCCGCATCCTCGGCCAAAAGGACGCCATGATCGGTGCGCAGGCGCAGCGCGGTGGCCCCGGTCTGGTCCATCAGCCAGCGCGCGATGCAGCGCGTGGCATTGCCGCAGGCCGCCGACAGCGACCCGTCCGCGTTCCAGAAGACCAGCCGCGCATCGGCGTCATCGCAATCCTCGACCCCCGCCAGTTGGTCAAAGCCCACGCCGCGATGTCGGTCCGCTATGCGCGCGACAAGGCCCGCGTCCGGCCGGGCCAGCCCGCCGCGCAGATCCAGAACCACAAAGTCGTTGCCCAGCCCATGCATCTTGAGGAAAGGCAGTCCGGTCGAATGAGAATGCGTCATGGCCGCGATATAGTCCCGGCAGGAGGATTCCGCCAGATGGTTCATTTTTCCGCTTGACGCCACCGGCCACCCCCCCTAGGAACCGCCTCGTGATGGGCCCATAGCTCAGTTGGTAGAGCAACTGACTTTTAATCAGTGGGTCACAGGTTCGAATCCTGTTGGGCTCACCACTGTACTTCCTGCTTTTATCTTCGTGGCACGCAGCACTGCTTTTGCGGTTGCGCGTTCACGCATTTGTCGCCCCAAGGCGGATTGCGGTCCGCCGTCGCGATGGCGACACTGGCCCCTTTCCACGCCCCAGGCCAGGACGGCAGATGCCCCAGACACCCTCTGCCCTGCACCGCACCAGCTATGGCCGCAGGCTGGTGCAGGCCTTTGCCGCGCTGGCCGCGCTGGCGCTGTTGCTGGCATGGCTTGGCTGGCATGTGCTGCAGCAGGCCGAACAGCATGTGCTGCGCGGCCGTATCGCCAGCGACATCTTTACCACGCTGACCAGCTTCAGCCAGGACAAGGCACAGCTGCGCAACTGGAGCTATCGCCGCATCCTGGGCCAGCCGGCGACGGCGGACCGGCGCGACGGGCTGATCGACAGCATGACCCGGCACCTGACCCTGTTCCAGGCGCTGCAGGACCATGCCCCGGCGCATCCCGCCCCGCCCGAGGATCAGGCCCGCAGCCGCACGCTGACCCTGCTGCGTGCCACCGTGGCCAAGCTGGATGCCGAGACGCAGGCCCTGCTGCCGGGCGCTGCCGGGGGCGCGCTGGACCGGTTCGACCGCGAATTCGACCGGGTCGCGGTGACCGACATTCCCGCCCTGCTGGAAGAGAGCCTTCGCGCCGAACAGCGGGCGCTGGACCTGGAACGCCAGCGCGCCGATGACAGCCTGCGCGACGCGCGGCGGCTGTTCGTGGGCGCCTCGGCCGGCGGGGTGGCGCTGAGCCTGATGCTGGCGCTGTGGCTGGCGGCGCGGCTGCGCCAGCCGCTGCGTCGGCTGGATGCGGGCCTGCGCGCCTATGCGCGTGGCGATTTCGGGCACCGCTTTGACGGGTTCCGCGACCGCGAATTCGTGGCCCTAGGCCATCAGCTGAACGCCATGGCCGCCGAGGTCGTCCAGAACCGCCAGCGCGAGGCCCAGTTCCGCAACCAGCTGGAGGCCGCCGTGCGCGACCGCACCCGCGATCTGACGCAGGCGCTGGATCACCTGGCCGCCTCGGAGGGCGCGCGTCAGCAGCTGATGGCCGATATCGGGCACGAATTACGCACCCCCGTCACCGTCATCCGCGGAGAGGCGCAGGTGGCGCTGCGCGACCCGGGTCCGGGCTTGGACAGCCACCGCCAGGCTTTGGGCCGCATCGTCGACGTGACCCGCCAGATGGGCCGCCTGATCGAGGATCTGCTGGTTTTCGTGCGCGACCCTGCCGGAACGCCCGCCGTCCGGCCGCGCGCCATCGCGCTTGGCACCGCGCTGAGCCCGGCGCTGGAGAATGCCGCCCGGCTGGCCGCACCGCGCGGGATCGGGCTGCAGGCCGATGACGCCGTGGCCGCCACGCGCGTGCTGGCCGACCCCGACCGGCTGTCGCAGGCCGTCGCGGCGCTGCTGGACAACGCGCTGCGCTATTCCCACGACGGATCGCGCATCACACTGCAGGTTCTGCCAGACGAGGATGAGGTCGCGCTGCAGATCCGCGACCACGGCATCGGCATCGACGACCGCGACCTGCCGCATCTGTTCACGCGGGGCTGGCGCGGGGCGCAGGCGCGGATGCACCGGGCCGACGGGCTGGGGCTGGGGCTGGCCATCGCCCGCGATCTGGTCGAGATGCAGGGCGGCAGGCTGTCGCTGGCCGCGGCATCCGGGGGCGGCACCGTGGCCACGCTGCGCCTGCCGGCGCCTGACGCTGATTCCGGACCGTGAAAGGCACCGCATGGACATCCTGCTGATCGAGGACGACCCCCGCGTCGCCGATTTCCTGACCCGCGGCCTGACCGCCGAGGGCTATTCGGTCCAGCGTCGCGCCTGCGGGCGCACGGGCCTGGACGCCGCCGAACGCTTCGCCCGCGACTGTCGCGACCGCGCAGCGCTAGGGGTGGTGATCCTGGACCTGATGCTGCCCGGAATGGACGGGCTGACCCTGTGCCAGGCGCTGCGCCAGCGCGGGCACGAGGTGCCGGTGCTGATGCTCAGCGCGCTTGGCGAAAGCCACGAGCGGGTCGAGGGGCTGCGGCGCGGGGCCGACGACTATCTGCCCAAGCCCTTCGATTTCGACGAATTGCTGGCCCGGATCGAGGCGCTGATGCGCCGCGCCGCCCGCCCGATGGGCAGCCCTGCCGCGACCATCGGCGCAGTCACGCTGGACCGCGCCGTGCCCGGGCTGCGCAACGGCGCGGCGCTGGTCGCGTTGACCGCCCGAGAGATGGCCCTGATCGAGCTGCTGGTGGCCGCACGCGGCGCCACCGTCAGCCGCGAGCGCATCCTGGCCCGCGTCTGGCAGGCCGATCGCGACCCGCTGACCAACGTGGTCGACGTCTATGTCAGCCGGCTGCGCCGCAAGCTGGAGGAGCTGGACCCCCGCCTGCGCATCGTGGCGATCCGGGGGCTGGGCTATCGCCTGCCCCCTCCCGACCCCTGACCCGAGCGGCAGGCCTCATTCCACCGCGAAGGGCAGCGAGGAATGATGCAGCACGATGCGCAGATCGCCCTGGGCGTCGCGGCTAAAGCCCCAGGTCTTGTCCACGGTGGTGACCGCGCCGCTGGCATCGGTGATCAGCACGTTGCCCATCGTCAGCGCGGTGTCGCCCTCGATATGGATGGCCACGTTCTCGATCTGCACATCCGTCCATCCCTTCAGCGCAAAGCCCGAATCGCCCGAGAATTCGGGGTCGTGGCCCACGAAATAGGACAGCGCCCCGTCGCGCGTCGTGCGAAAGGTCTGCGGCCCGCCGGTCAGGGTCGGCTTGAACAGGACCGGGCCCGCGTCAAAGGCATAGAGGCTGTCCAGAACCGCCTCGGCCGCGCTGCGGGCCTCGTCGATGCCGCCCTCGGCATGGGCGGCCGAGATGCGCACTAGCGCCTCGCCCCAGGCCGCCTGCGCCTCCTCGACCTCGGCGGGGGTGATCTGGGCGGCGGGGGTGGCGGCCAAGGCCGCGCCGGTCCCCAGGATCAGCGTGGATGCGGCAAAGGCGGCGGTGCGCAGGGGTTTCATCATGCTTGTCTTCCTTTCAGCCATCGCGCGGACCATCCGCGCGGCGTCCCCACCCAGATGGTGCGCCAGGCTGAACGCTGTCTGAGCCCAGGATGAACGCAACATTAACAGAGCCGGGGGCCGGACATATCGCGGCCCAGATGTGATGACGGCGCGACGTCCTGGGCACTGGCCCTTCGGGCGCGCAGCGGATACATCTGGCTCATGCGCAAGATCACCCTTCCCGAACGCCCCGACCTGGCCGCCAAGGCCGCTGAGGTCGGTTTCACCTTTGCCCATATGCATGGCGAGCCCTATTGGGACGAAACCAGCGCCTATCGGTTCACGCTGGCCCAGATCGAGGATGATCTTGAGGGCCCCGCGACCGAGTTGCATGCCATGACCCGCCAGGCGGTGGACCGCATCGTGGCCGACCCCGAGCTGATGACCCGCATGGGCGTCCCCGAGGCGCATCACGCGCTGGTCGCGGACAGCTGGGCCAGGAACGAGCCCGAGCTGTATGGCCGGATGGATTTCGCCTATGACGGCTCCGGCCCGGCGAAACTGCTGGAATACAATGCCGACACGCCGACGTCGCTGTACGAATCGGCCGCGTTCCAGTGGCAGTGGCTGGAAGATCAGATGGCGGCGGGCCACCTGCCCGAGGGCGCCGACCAGTTCAACGGCATCCACGAGGCCCTGGTCGAGCGGTTCCGCGAGCTGTTCGCGCCCGATACCGACATCCACTTCACCGCCGCCGCAGGCAATGCCGAGGATTACGCCACCGTCGAATCGATGGCCTGGGCCGCGCGCGAAGCCGGGATGGGCGCGCATTACAGCGATCTGGACAAGCTGGCCGTCAGCAAGGACGGACAGTTTCTGGACGCCGACGACCGCGTGATCGGCACCCTGTTCAAGCTGTACCCTTGGGAGGATCTGCTGGCCGACGACTATGCCCGCCACATCGCGGGGGCGGGCTGCCTGTTCCTGGAGCCCGCCTGGAAGGCCGTCGTGTCGAACAAGGGCCTACTGCCTGTGCTGTGGGAGATGTTCCCGGGCCATCCGAACCTGCTGCCCGCCTTTTTCGCCGATGACGTGGCCCCCGCGCTGGTCGAGGGTGGCCAGCCCGACCCCGCCATCGCCGCGGCCTTTGCGCCCGTGGCCGAGCAGTTCCGCGCGGGCCATGTGGTCAAGCCGATCTTTTCGCGCGAGGGCGCGGGCGTCGTCATCGTCGAGAATGGCGATGTCACCGAGGCGTCGGCCAACCACGACTATGACGCGCATCCGCGCATCGTTCAGGCCTATCACCCGCTGCCCGAATTCGACGGCTTTCGCCCGGTGATCGGGGCGTGGATCGTCGGCCGCGACTGCGTCGGCATCGGCATCCGCGAGGATCACGCCCGCATCACCCAGGATCTGTCGCGCTTCAAGCCGCATTTCATCGCGGATTGATCCGCCAAGGAGGACCCATGAGAAAACGTTCCAGAACCGTCGCGCTGACCATCCTTGGCGCCGCAGCCTTCACCGTCGCGGGCTGTCGCGACGAACAGGTCGATGCGCAGGCCTTTCCCGATCTGGCCAGCTGCCAGGCGGCCGCCAGCCAGGACGGGCTGATCACCGCCGCCGAATGCAACCAGGCCTTCGCCGAGGCGCAGGCCCTGCATGTCGAGGCCGCCCCCCGCTATGACAGCCTGGCCGTCTGCGAGGAGCAGCACGGCGCAGGCAATTGCGGCTCCGAGGCGCAGCAGGGCGCGGGCGGGTCGGGCGGCATCTTCATGCCGCTGCTGGCGGGCTATCTGATCGGGTCGATGCTGGGCCGCGCGACCGGGGGCATGGCCGCGTCGCAGCCGATGTACCGCAATGCGCAGGGCGGGTTCACCAACGCCTCGGGCACGACCAATTTCGGCAGCAATGCGGGCCGCGCGCAGATGTCGTCGCAGAACTTTGCCCGCCCCGCCGCGACCGCCGGACAGGCGCCGATGACCCGCGCCACCGCCGGATCGCGCGGCGGCTTTGGCAATGCAGGCAGCGCCCGCAGCAGCGTCGGCGGCTGACCCACGCCCCGCCTGCCCCCGTGACGGGCAGGCGGGAACCATTTCGTCGCAGCCGCATTTCGCCTGTTGACCCCGGCCCGCCAGAATGGCCCGATCACAGTCACGTCATTCGCGCGACAGGAGAGACCTGCGATGAAAGCCCTTACCCCCCTCGCCGCGCTGCTGATCGGCATGGCTTCCGCCGCCGCGGCCCAGGACATCACCGTGTCATCCAAGATCGACACCGAAGGTGGCCTTCTGGGCAACATGATCCTGATGGCGCTGCAGGATGCGGGCCTGCCCGTGCAGGACCGCCTGCAGCTGGGCGGCACCCCGATCATGCGCGATGCGATCACCTCGGGTCAGATCGACATCTATCCCGAATACACCGCCAACGGTGCCTTCTTCTTCAACGAGGCCGACAGCGAGGTCTGGAAGGACGCGCAGGCCGGTTTCGACCGCGTGTCCGAGCTGGACATGGAGCAGAACGAGATCGTCTGGCTGAGGCCCTCGCCCGCGAACAACACCTGGGCCATCGCCCTGCGCCAGGATCTGGCGTCCGAGAACGGGCTGGAGACCATGTCCCAGATGGGCGAATGGATCGCCGGCGGCGGCGCGATCAAGCTGGCGGCATCGACCGAATTCGTGACCTCGGCCGCGGCGCTGCCGGCGTTCCAGGAGACCTATGGCTTTGCGCTGACCCCCGATCAGCTGGTGCAGCTGTCGGGCGGCGACACGGCCGCCACCATTGCGGCTGCGGCGCAGCAGACCTCGGGCGTGAATGCGGCGATGGTCTATGGCACCGATGGCGGCATCGCGCCCGCGGGTCTGGTGGTGATGGCCGATGATCAGGGCGTCCAGCCGGTCTATCAGCCCGCCCCCATCATCCGCGCCGAGGTTCTGCAGGCCCACCCGGAGATCCGCGACATTCTGGCGCCGATCTTCGACAGCCTGGACCTTGAGACCCTGCAGGAGCTGAACGGCCGCATCCAGATCGGCGGAGAGCCCGCCGCAACCGTCGCCCGCGACCACCTGACCCAAGCGGGTCTGCTGGACTGATGCGCCCCCGGCTGGACCGGCCCGGCCTGCTGTTCGCGATTGTCGGACTGGCAGGGTTGGCCCTGCCGCTGGTGCAGTTCAAGCCCAACCGCATCGTCCCCGGAGAGGGGCTGACCCTGCCCGCCGCCCTGCCCTGGGGCTGGCCGCTGCTGCTGACGCTGGCGGCGGCGCTGGTGGCGGGCTGCCTGCGCTGGCCCTCCGTTCTGCGCCTTGTTGCGGCGGCGGCGGGTCTGCTGACGGTGCTGCTGGCGCTTGGGGCGGCGGCCACGCATTTGACACCGCCCGACAACACGCTGGCGCGGGTGGCGCCTGCGGCGGGTTTCTGGCTGATGGCGCTGGCCTTTGCGCTGATGCTGGCCGATGCGCTGGCGCGGATGAACCCCGCGCTGTGGCTGCGCTGGCTGATCCTGGCGGGGGCGGTCGTCGCCACGGGCGTGCTGCTGGCCTCGGGCGCGCTGGACGGGGTGTCCGTCATGCGCGAATACGCCGCGCGCCAAGACATCTTCCTGCGCGAGGCGCGGGCGCATCTGACGCTGGCCTTCGGGTCCCTGACGCTGGCGTTGCTGGTGGGGTTGCCGCTTGGGGTGGCGCTGTATCAGGCGCGGCGGCTGAGGGGCCCGGTCCTGTCGGTGCTGAACATCCTGCAGACGATCCCGTCGCTGGCGCTGTTCGGGGTGATGATCCCGATCTTTGGCTGGATCGCGGCCAATGTGCCCGGCGCGGCGCAGGCCGGGGTGGCGGGCATCGGCCTGTTCCCGGCGCTGGTCGCGCTGTTTCTCTATTCCCTGCTGCCGGTCGTATCGAACACCCTGACCGGGCTGACCGGCGTGAACCCCGCCACGCGCGAGGCCGCGATCGGCCTTGGCCTGACGCAGCCGCAACTGCTGGTGCAGGTGCTGATCCCGCTGGCGCTGCCGGTGCTGCTGGCGGCGGTGCGGATCGTGCTGGTCCAGAATATCGGGCTGGCGGTCATCGCGGGCCTGATCGGCGGCGGGGGGTTCGGGACCTTCGTCTTTCAGGGCCTGAACCAGACCGCGATGGATCTGGTCCTGCTGGGCGCCCTGCCCACCATCGCGCTGGCGCTGATTGCCGGCATTGCCCTTGATCTGCTGGTGCGTTCCAGCCGGAGGTCCGCATGATCGACATCCAGAACCTGACCCGCATCTATGACGGCCGCGCCGCCGTCGACGATGTCAGCCTGACGGTCGAGGCGGGCCAGATCGCAGCCCTTGTCGGCACGTCGGGGTCCGGCAAGACGACGCTGCTGCGCATGATCAACCGGCTGGTCGAGCCCTCCAGCGGGAGCGTGCTGATCGACGGGCAGGACACGCGCGAGGTCGCGCCCCACCTGCTGCGCCGCCGCATCGGCTATGCGATCCAAGGCCACGGGTTGTTCCCCCACCGCACGGTCGGCCAGAACATCGCCACCGTGCCGCGCCTGCTGGGCTGGGACCAGAGCGCGATCCGCGACCGGGTGGACGAGCTGCTGTCCCTGTTCCAGATGGAGCCCGACCAGTTCCGCGACCGCATGCCCCATGAGCTGTCCGGCGGCCAGCAGCAGCGCGTGGGCGTGGCCCGCGCCTTGGCGGCGAAACCCGACCTGCTGCTGATGGACGAACCCTTCGGCGCGCTGGACCCGGTGATCCGCGCCAAGGCGCAGGCCGATCTGCGCGACATCCAGCGCCGGCTTGGCACCACGCTGATCCTGGTCACCCATGACATGGAGGAGGCCGTCACACTGGGCGACCGCATCGCCGTCATGGACAAGGGCCGACTGGTCCAATACGCCCCCCCGACCGAAATCCTGACCGCCCCCGCCACGCCCTTCGTGCGCGACCTGATCGGGCTGGACCAGCGGCCCTTCCACCTGCTGTCGCTGACCCCGGCCCATGCCCTGGCCCGCGACGGCCAGGCCGACGGCCCCGCTTTGCCCCGCGACGCCACGCTGCGCGACGCGCTGGCCGAATGCCTGTGGAGCGGGCGCGACGCCCTGCCGGTCGAGGGGGGCGGCGTCATCACCCTGGCCGCGCTGCGGGCCCAGGCCGCACCTCAGGCGCGGGCGGCGGAATGATCGGACGCGTCCTGCTGGCCCTGGCCGCGGTTGTGCTGGTGGCGTTCCTAGCCAGCCCGGACAGCTTTGCCGCGGTGTTCGAGCCGTTCACCCGCAACAACGCACCGCCGATCTATCGCCAGACGCCGCTGTGGTCGCTGACCCTGTCGCATCTGACGCTGGTGGCGCTGGCGGTGGCGGCATCGACCGTCGTGGCGCTGGTGCTGGCGGTTCTGGTGACGCGACCTGCCGGGCGCGAGTTCCTGCCTCTGGCGCGCACGATCACCAGCGTCGGACAGACCTTTCCGCCCGTAGCCGTGCTGGCCTTGGCCGTGCCGATCATGGGGTTCGGCGCCGGCCCGACGCTGGTGGCGCTGTTCCTCTATGGCCTGCTGCCGGTGTTCGAGAACACCCTGGCGGGCCTGACCACCCAGCCCCCCAACGTGGCCGAGGCCGCGCGCGGCATGGGCCTGACCCCCCGCCAGCGCCTGTGGCAGGTCGAGCTGCCGCTGGCACTGCCGGTGATCCTGGGGGGGATGCGGCTGACGGCGGTGATCTCGCTTGGCACCGCCACCATCGGCTCCACCGTCGCGGCTCGCACCCTGGGCGAGGTCATCATCGCGGGCCTTCTGTCCGCCAACACGGCGTTCGTGCTGCAGGGCGGGCTGGTCGTGGGCATCATCGCCGTGCTGATCCA
The DNA here is from genome assembly GCF_001724535.1 of Paracoccus sp. SCN 68-21. Taxonomy (NCBI): domain Bacteria; kingdom Pseudomonadati; phylum Pseudomonadota; class Alphaproteobacteria; order Rhodobacterales; family Paracoccaceae; genus Paracoccus; species Paracoccus sp. SCN 68-21. The sequence goes on from NZ_MEES01000005.1 coordinate 156,914, forward strand.
CGAGGGGTTTCAGGCGCTGGAACGCCGCGCCCGCGCCCGGATCGGCCAGGCCTAGCCGCGCAGCGCCGCCGCCAGCCCGCCGGTCGCGGGCGGCACGTCGTCGAACCGGATGCCCGCCTCGATATGGCGCAGATGCTGGTCCAGCAGGGACAGGGCGCGCGCCTCGTCCCGCGCGGCGATGGCGGCGACGATGCCCGCATGTTCGTCCTCGGCGCATAGCGTCGCGTGGCCTTGGGCATACAGCCCGATGATCAGCGAGGACCGCATCGTCAGCTCGTCCAGATAGCGCGCCAGCACCGGGTTGCGCCCGATGCGCGCCAGCAGGATGTGGAACCCCCGCGACAGCCGGATCAGCGCAGGGCGGTTGTCATGGCCGCGCGCCGCGTCCTCCTGCGCCAGATGCCGGCGCAGATCGGCCAGATCGGTCGCGTCGGCCAGGCGGACGGCGTTGCGGCAGATCGTCGTCTCGATCGCGCGGCGGGCCTGAAACACGTCGCGGGCATCCTGCGGCGTGGGGGTGGCGACATAGGCGCCGCGATTGGGCAGGTGATCGACCACCTGCCAGCCGGTCAGCATCGACAGGGCGCGCCGCACATGCGCGCGGTTGCAGGCAAAGATGTCCGACAGCGCCTGTTCGCCCAGCTTGGTCCCGGCCACCAGCCGTTGATCGGCGATGGCGTCTAGGATGCTGTCCACGATCAGGGTGTCTAGCGGCTTCTCCATGGTTTCCAAATTGCACCTTCCTTAAGCCTTCGCAATATCGTTCCGCTTTGGAATGCGGCAGAAAAATATGATTACTGATTGTTAACAATCAGTGGTAACAATGATGCGACTCAGAGAGGAACCGCCGATGAAGCTGGTCGTGATCAACCCCAATTCCACCGCGTCGATGACCGACAAGATCGTCGAGGCCGCCCGCGCCGTGGCCTGTCCCGGCACCGAGGTCGAGGGCCGCACCGCGCATGGCGCCCCCGCCAGCATCGAGGGCCATTTCGACGAGGTCATGTGCGCCGCCCACCTGCTGCGCGAGGTCCAGGAGGCCGAGGGCCAGGGCGCCGACGCCATCGTGGTGGCCTGTTTCGACGACCCCGCCATCGGCGCCTGTCGCGAGGTCGCGACCGGCCCCGTGCTGGGCATCTGCGAGGCGGGGGTCAAGGCCGCCAGCATGATCGCCACGTCGTTCAGCATCGTCACCACCCTGCCCCGCTCGGTCCCCGTGATCGAGGAACTGGTGCGCCGCTATGGCCTGGATCACCAGTGCCGCCGCGTCCGTTCCGCCGAAATTCCGGTGCTGGCGCTGGAACAGCCCGGTTCGGATGCACGCGCCCGCGTGCGTGCCGAGATTCTGCGCGCCATCGAGGAGGACCGCTGCGAGGCCGTGCTGCTGGGCTGCGCGGGCATGGCCGACCTGACCGAGTGGCTGTCCGCGGAATGCGGCATCCCGGTCATCGACGGCGTCACCGCCGCCACGACATTCGCCGAGGCGCTGGTCCGCGCCGGGCTGCGGACCTCCAAGATCGGGGCCTATGCGCACCCGATCCAAAAATAAGAAAACGCTCATCCTCCGACAGGGAAGAACCCCATGACCACAACCACGATGACCGGGGGCGCGGTCCCCCATGACGACAAGAAGATCGGCGAGGAAAGCCTGGCCCCCCAGCAGACCCGCATCATGGGCCCCTGGTCCTATTTGTTCGCCTGGCTGGGCGGCTGCGTCAGCATCGGCACCTTCACGGTCGGATCGGGCCTGGTCGGCACGCTGAACCTGCTGCAGACCGTGCTGGCCATCGCCATCGGCTGCGGCGTCATCGGCCTGGCGCTGATGATCAACGGGCGCGCGGGGCACAAATACGGCATCCCCTTCATGGTCCAGGCGCGTGCGGCCTATGGGTTCTCGGGCACGCGGCTGCCGGCGCTGGTGCGTTCGGTCCCGGCGATCGTCTGGTACGGGTTCCAAAGCTGGATCGGCGCGGGGGCGCTGAACCTCGTGTCGGAAACCATGTTCGGATATTCAAACATCTGGGTGTTCTTTATCGGCTTCCAGTTCCTGCAGATCGGCCTGTCGGTGCTGGGTTTCCACGGCATCAAATGGCTGGAGAACATCGGCGCGGTCTTCATCATCGGCGCGCTAATCTACATGTTCTTCAGCGTCATCGGGCGCTATGGCGACCAGATCAGCACCAACCTGATCCAGGCCGAAGGCACCTGGGGCGCGCCCTTCTGGGGGGCCACGATGCTGTTTCTGGGCGTCTATTCCACAATGATGCTGAACGTGTCGGATTATTCGCGCGAGTTGCAGCATGGGGTCGGGCGGGGACGGCAGGTGGCGATCTATGCCAACTCGATCCTGCCCGCGACGCTGTTCATGGGGCTGATCGGGCTGATGGTGTCATCCGCCACCGGAGAGGTCGATCCGATCCGCGTCTTTTCCAGCGCGGTGGACAACCCGGTCCTGCTGGTGGTGACGCTGCTGTTCATCGCATTTGCGCAGGTGACGACGAACATCCTCAACAACGTGGTGCCGCCCGCCTATGCGATGATGGATGTGTTCAAGCTGCCCTTCAAGGCGGCGGCGGTGATCGTGGGCCTGCTGGCCTTTGCGACCTTCCCCTGGCTGCTGGTGCGCGACGAATCCGCGGCGGGGCTGGGCCTGTTCATCCGCACCTACAGCGCGTTCCTGGGGCCGATCTTCGCGGTGCTGGTGGTCGATTACTACATCGTCCGCCGCCAGACCGGTGGGTTCTATTCTGAAATGCGACACGCCATGATTTGCTGGTGTTTACAGATCGAGGAGCTCCCCCGTGACGTCGCATCTCACCCTCTCCGAGCGCCG